>JAYRVQ010000309.1:0-6948 GCA_041918465.1 Anaerolineales bacterium | reverse complement strand
CTTGAAAAGAGTGAAATGGCATCGTTCCCCACTGGGAAGTATACAGCCTCTCCATTGATTGTGCAAGGTAGAACTAGGCTAAGGCTCTGCCGGGACCCCGGTTGGGATGGAACCGTCCGCCAGACCGCGACGAATCTGTTCGAGTCTTTCGCGGACCGTGGGCTGGATCTGCCTCTCGAGGCTGTGATACGGCCCGAGAGCGTATCCGCCTCGCGTCTCTCCGACGGGGAGTTGATTCTCAACTGCAAGTTTGATCAACTCGTAGACTCCCAAGCCAGCCTGTTTGACGGCACTACTCAAAACGAAGTCGGGTTTGCCCACTTGATAATACATATCCTCGTCCGCGCCGATGACATAGACAGCGCGCGAGGCCGCGGTCTCCAGAGCGGCGCGGGCGGTTTCGCCGCCAGCCGCAAATAAAATATCCACGCCGCCTTCGAGTATGAAAAGCGCCTGCTCTTCGCCCCAGGCAGGATCGTTGAACAATTCCCCTATTCCTCCTTCGCTCTTATAGAGAACGCGCGCCCGCATGTCGGGATTTGCATAAAAGACCCCAGAGCGAAAGCCCTCGCAGTAACGCCACATGGACGGGATCTCCTCCAGTTCGCACAGCGCGGCTACCTTGCCAGTTTGGGTTGTCAACGCGGCCAGCGCGCCCGCCAGGAATCCGCCCTGGTCTTCGGGAAAAACGAGTCCGGCGAGGTTCGGGCGGGATTCGGTTTGGGGTTGGTCAACGCCGATAAAAAGGCGATCCGGCCACTCGTCCGCGGCGAGGCGGGTGTCTTCATCCATTGAATTTCCAACGGTGATGATCAGGTCGTAGTCGTTCAATAAAAAGGTTTGGATGTTCTTGGCGCGGTCACGCGCGTCGATGGTCTCGATGAAGTCGGCTGTGTCAATGATGTTTTCGGCCAGCGCTTGTTGAACTCCCTCCCATGCAGATTGGTTGAGGCCGTGGTCATCCACCGTTCCATACCCGGTGACGAGTCCCACGCAAAACACATCCGACCGCGCGCAACCTGCGGAGGGCAGACTGCACGCGGTCGCTGCAAACACCAGAGTCAAGATGAGACTTGCAAACTTAAACGCACGAGATGAAATCAATCTTCAATCTTCCGTTTTCAATTTCAAACAATTTGTGCCTCTCCGCGTTTAACGCCGAGCATGAGTACCATCGCAACGATCATGAAGAACGGCGCGATCAACATGATAATGTTGTAATTGCCACCCGTTAATTGAATAGCCCAGCCATTGACATTCGGGCCGACAATGGCCGAGAACGTGGAGAACAGATAGTACATGCCGGTGAACGTGCCGATGCGTGCCGCGCTGGTCAGGTCCACGATCATGGGCAGGGAGTTGATGTTGACGAAAGCCCAGCCGATACCGCCGAGAATGAGCAGGACTCCCGCAAGGGTCAACATGCGCGCGCCGCCCTCCACGAGGGGAATGCCAACGAGAGGCAGGGGCGCGATGGCGGTCAACAACGCGTCAACAGGAGTGACGTAGAACAGGAAGAGAATTACCGTGACCGTGATCAATCCAATGGTGATGGTGATGCGCCGCCCGATGCGCGCCGCAATGTAACCAGATGGGATGGCGAACAACACGAAGAATAGCGGGAATACGGAGAGCATGGTCGCGCCGTCGCCTTCGGGAATGCCGAGATGATTCTTGGCATAAAGGGTGAAGAAGGTATCCACCGCAGAATAACCAAGGAACCAGAAAAAGATGGCCGAGAGGATGCGCAGTCCGCTTTTGTCTTCATCGTTGACCACTTCCTTCAGGCTGGCCCACATACCGGGTTGTCCTTCAGTGGACTCGTATTCCTTCGGCTCTTCAATGAAGAAAAAGACGATCAACGCGGCAAGGATGACCAGCACGGACCCAAGCCAGAAAGGGAAGTTGGGACTCATCTTGTACAGCATTCCGCCGGTCTGCAAGGCAATGATGGTGCCAATGCCACCCATGAAGTTGATCACGCCGTTGGCTTGCGAGCGGAATTGTGAGGGCGTGATATCGGGCATGAGCGCCACGACAGGAGTCCGCCAGAGCGCGGCGCTCAACAATGTGGTGCTGGTGCAGGCCACAAAGATGGGCAGGAGCGAGGCCATGGGGATGAACCCAAATGCCGCCGCGGTGATCGGCGCGCCGATCAGGATGAACGGGATGCGGCGTCCCCACCTGGTGCGGATGCGATCCGACCACGCGCCGACAGGCGGCTGGATGAACAGCGCCGCGATGTTATCGAGCGTCATAAAGAAGCCGATCCACGCGGGGGCGAGGCCAAACTTGTCCGCAAGGAAGATCGGGACGAAGGCGTTATACACGCCCCAGATGACGCTGACGCCAAAGAAGCCAAAGCCGAGCAGAAAAGTCTTGCCGTAGTTGAGTCGTGAAGTCATGGTGTCCTCCAGGAAATGAGTTGCAAGTTGAACGTTGAAAATTGAAGGTTAAGAGTCGGGATCAACCTTCAACTTTAGACTTTCGACATATTTCTTTTCCTTCTCTGTCAATTCCGCTTTTTCCAATAAATCGGGTCGCCGTTCCAATGTCCGCAATAATGATTGCTCGCGCCGCCACTTTTCGATTTTGGCGTGGTCACCAGAGAGCAGGATTTCAGGGACCGCGTCGCCGCGAAATTCGGGCGGACGCGTGTAATGCGGGTATTCGAGCAGGCCGCTGGCGTGCGAGTCATCCTCCGCACCGGTGGGGTCGCCGAGCGCGCCGGGCAAAAGACGCGTGACCGCGTCGATGAGGATCAGCGCGGGGAGTTCACCGCCCGTCAACACGTAATCGCCAATGGATATTTCATCGGTGACGAGGCGCGTGCGGATGCGTTCGTCCACGCCCTCGTAGCGTCCGCACAGGAGGGCAATCCGTTCGTGCGCGGACAATTCGCGGGCTACCGTTTGTGAGAAGACGCGTCCCTGTGGAGTCAGCAAAATGAGCGGGACGCCGCTCGCGGGTCCAAGAATCGATTCGACCGCCTCGAAGATCGGCTCGGGCTTCATCACCATCCCGCCGCCGCCGCCGTAAGGCATATCGTCAGTGGTGTGATGTTTGTCGCGCGCCCAGTCACGGATATTGTGCAGGCGCACATCGATCAGTCCGCGCTGGCGGGCGCGTTGAAGTATGCTTGATTCAAGATAAGGGGGGAAAACCTCGGGCAGGAGGGTAAAAACCTCGAACTGCATGGCTGGATTTTAGCATAAGAAGCAGGTTAGAGCGGGCAAGGTTTGCTTGACGCCGCTTCTTTTGGAATGGTAAGATGAAACCATGTATTTAAGACGCAAGACAAAATGGAGCATGACCCGCAAGCGTTACAAGGTTAATTGGTTCCTTGTGACAACTCTTTTAATCCTGATCGCGATGATGGTGTACGTGGATCGTGTGATCGTACCAAACATCCCGCCGCCATTTGTCCCAACAGCCACATCCACGCGTTCCCCTGAATCTTATGTGACCGAGGCGGAGGCATTGTTCGCAGACGGAAAATTATCACAGTCTGTGGATTTTTACCAGCAGGCCATCCGCTCCAATCCAAGCGATGACACAATTTACGTTGCAATGGCGCGCGTGCAGATTTTTGCCGGGCAGTACGAGCAGGCGCAGGCCAGCGCAGAGGCGGCCATTCTGCTCAATGCAAATAACTCCCGGGCGCATGCCATGCGCGCCTGGGCGTTGGATTTTCAGGGTGATTACCTGGGTGCCGAGGCGGCCGTCAAACGCGCCCTCGAATTGGACCCTAACAGCGGTCTTGCTCACGCCATTTACGCGGAGATCCTGGTGGACTCGGTCCTCTCCGGCGCGGGGACGTTCGACAACCTGGCCAAGGCCGCCGAGGAATCACGCGTGGCGATTTCACTTGCGCCTGACACCATCGAGTCCCACCGGGCGCGCGGGTACGTGCTGGAGGCCACCGCCAATTACGAGGAAGCCATTGCCGAGTATCAGGCCGCCATTGCCATCAACGAAAATATTTCCGATCTTCATCTCGCGCTTGGAAGAAACTACCGCGCCCAGCAAGTATATGATCTGGCCGTGGAGGAATTCACGCGCGCCAATGCGCTCAATCCGTCTGACCCCAACCCCGACCTGTTTATCTCGCGCACGTATGCCACCATCGGTGAATTTGCCAAGGCCGCTCAATACGCAGAGTCTGCCGTGAAGGACGCGCCCGCGGATGCCAGCCTGCGCGGCAATTATGGCGTGATGCTCTATCACACCGCCGACTGGGTGGAGGCCGCTGTCCAGCTTGGCCTGACGATCAACGGCGGGCGCACTGAAAGCGGCGACTTGATCGAGTCCATTGCGCTCACCACCGATACGCGCGTTGCCGAGTATTATTTCACCTATGCCCTGGCGCTGGCGCGGCTCAACCGTTGCGGCGAAGCCCTGCCGATCGCCAACATCATCCTTGGCCGCGTGCCTGCCGACGAGATTGCGGTCGCCAACGCCAACGAAGTTTTTGGCATCTGTGAAGCCAACCTGTCTGCCACGCCAGTTCCCACACTTGCCGGGTCGACAGCGACAGTCACACCCACCCCATGAACGTTTATCCCCGCCGCGCACTTTTCCACAAGAAGCCGCGCACCAGCATCTACCGTCTCTTCATTCTCGTTGTGCTGATTCTGGCAGGCGTGTGGCTCATCCGCGGAGTGGATCAGGGCGAGATCGAACGTCCCTTCACCCCCACCGCCACGCCCACGCGTTCCGTCGATTCGTACGCGCTCGAAGGGGACGCGCAATTCATCGCGGGGAATCTCGATGAAGCCATCAGCGCCTATGGCGAGGCTGTACGCGTAGACTCGTCCAACGCGCAGATCTGGGCCAAGTTGGCGCGCATCCAGACGTACTCCTCCGCCCTGCTGACAACTGACCCGGAGCGCCTCGCCCGCCTGACCGAAGCGCTTGACTCCATTAACCAGGCTGTGGAACTCGCCCCGGACGACTCCACCGTCCACGCCATCCGCTCATTTACACTGGACTGGAATGCCAACCCCGCGCTGGTGGGTGACAAGCAGGCCACTGCCTATCTCACCGAGGCCGAGCAGGAAGCCGTCCGTGCCCTGCAACTCGACAACCAAAATACTCTGGCACTGGCCTTTTACGCGGAAATTCTTGTTGACCAGCAAAAGTGGACGCAAGCCGAACAATATATCCTGCAAGCCCTTGAGCGCGAAGATGCCGCCAGCCTGATGGACGTGCATCGCGTTTATGCCTACGTGCTAGAGTCGCTGGGCGCGTACAACCAGGCCATTCAGGAATACGATAAGGCGATTGCCATCTCTCCGAACCTGACATTTCTTTACTTGCGGGCGGGAGCCAATTATCGCAGACTCGCGTTCGGCAGTCTCAATGAAGAATCAGCACTTGTGTTATACGAGAAATCGCTGGAGTACTTTCAGAAGGCCGCACAAATCAACGAACAACTGGGAGTGTTCGACCCGGTCCCCTATCTTTCCATCGCCAAAACCTACTCACAGACTGGCGATTATTTCGCGGCCGCGCTCAACGTTCAGAAGGCTCTAGATTTTGACCCCGGCAATGCTGATACCTACGGACAACTGGGAATCGTCTTCTTCAAATCGCGCAATTACGAGGGCTCCATCCCCGCATTGAAATGCGCCATCCGTGGTTGCACTGCTGAAGAATCTTGTGAAGCGCGCGGCGGATGCAATGAGGGCGACTCTGGCACCACGGTGACTGGTCTCGCCCTTTCGCCGAACACAGTGGTTTATTACTACACCTATGGATCGGTGCTGGCCGCGCTCAGCCGTCCGAAGGACAACAAATGTGGCGAGGCGATGGATGTCTTAAACGAAGTTGCGGCGGCATTTCCCGGCGACAGTGATATCGCGGGCATCGTGGACGCGGGACGCACCATCTGCTCCCAGATTGGGGTCACGCCCGTTTTAACGGCGACCAGCCTCACCGTCCAGCCTGAAGCGTTGAGTCCCACTCCAACGCCCACACCAAATCCGTAGGATAGTCCGGTTTGGGGGAATACGTCAGAGATTCGTAAGAATTTATACTTTCCCCTTGACGCTGTTTTCAAAGGCAAGTATGATGTGCAAGAAATTAGCACTCACTGGTTAAGAGTGCTAATTTCAAAGCCCATTTGATTACCTTATCTGGAGGTCAAGTTATGAAACTCTCTCTCAAACCTCTCGGCGACCGCCTCGTGGTGGAACCCATTGAGCAGGAAGAAGTCACGGCAGGCGGAATCGTTCTGCCCGAGACAGCCAAGGAAAAACCCCAACAGGGCAAAGTCCTGGCGGTTGGACCCGGCGCGCGCGATGATGAAGGCAAGCGCATTGCCATGGATGTAAAAGTTGGCGACAAGGTGCTGTATGCCAAGTATGGCGGCACTGAGTTCAAACTGGATGGCAAGAAACTGCTCATCCTGCGCGAGAGCGACCTGCTGGCTGTGCTCGAATAATATTTTTGGAGGAATTTCCCTATGGCTGCCAAACAACTCGTATTTTCTGAAGACGCCCGCCGCCGCTTGAAAGAAGGCATGGACGTTGTTGCCAATGCTGTTTCCGCGACCCTCGGCCCGAAAGGCCGCAACGTGGCTGTGGACCGCAAGTTCGGCTCCCCCACCATCACCCATGATGGTGTTTCTGTCGCGAAAGAAATCGAACTGGAAGATCCGTTTGCCAACATGGGCGCGCAACTGCTCAAGGAAGCCGCCCAGAAGACGAACGATATTGCCGGCGACGGCACCACCACTTCCACCGTTCTCGCGCACGCCATCGTCAACGAAGGCTTGAAGGCGCTCGCGGCTGGCTTCAACCCGATGCTCCTCAAGCACGGCATCGAACAGGCCACCGAAGAAGTCGTCAAGTCCCTCAAGAAGATGGCCACCAAGATCGACACTCGTGATGAGATCGCGTCTGTCGCCACCAACTCCGCCGCGGACGCTGAGATCGGCAACCTGAT
>JAYRVQ010000308.1:0-2036 GCA_041918465.1 Anaerolineales bacterium | reverse complement strand
GACGACGGGTTGGAATCCGCCTCCTTTTGCCGCGACCAGGCCGAGGTCCGGGGAAGACGCGGCGACCTCGTCTCGTTGATCCCCTGGGGCGGGGACGCGCGCGGCGTCCGCACCGAGGGACTCCGCTGGCCGTTGTCCAATGAAACTTTGCGCGCGCACCAAACGCGCGGTATCAGCAACGAAATGCTCGGCGATATCGCTCACATCCAAATTGAATCAGGATTACTTCTCATCGTGCATAGAAGACAATCGTAAATCGAAAGGTTCCCATGAAACACACTCTTACGCATTCCGCTTTCCGCCTTCTGCTTCCTGCTCTCTTTCTTCTGCTTTCCGCATGTACGCCCCAGGCGCCCGTCACGCAACCTTCTGCCATCGAAGCGAGCATCGTTACCGAGCCCGCGGTGGAACCGGTCCAACCGCTTTCTGGAGGCGAACCCATTTCGTTGACCGTGATGACGCACGACTCGTTCGCAATCAGCGAGTCGGTGCTGGCCGCCTTCGAACAGGCCAATAACATTAAGGTGACCTTCCTCGCCAGCGGAGACACGGGCGCGGCGCTCAACAAGGCCATCCTCTCGAAAGACGCGCCGCTCGCCGATGTATTCTACGGCGTAGACAATACCTTCATCTCGCGCGCCCTCGAGGCGGGAATCTTCGAACGTTACGATTCGCCCGCGCTCGTCAATGTGCCTGCCGAGTTCCGTCTCGATGCCGAAAACCGCGCCATTCCGGTGGACTATGGTGACGTGTGCATCAACTACGACAAAGCCTTCTTCGCTAAAAACGAACTTGCCGTACCGGCCACCCTCGGCGACCTCATCCGCCCCGAATACGGAGGCATGTTGGTGGTGGAGAATCCTGCCACTTCCTCGCCTGGCATGGCCTTTCTGCTCGCCACCGTCGCACACTTCGGCGAGCCCGGCTACCTCGATTACTGGCGTTCCCTGCGCGCCAATGGCCTTGTCGTTGTCAATGACTGGAACACGGCCTACTACACCAACTTCAGCGGATCGAGCGGACGCGGCCCGCAGACGATGGTTGTCTCATACGCGACCAGTCCCGCGGCGGAAGTCATCTACGCGGACGTGCAACTCGAGCAATCGCCCACCGCTTCGATTATCGGACCCGACACCTGCTTCCGTCAAATCGAGTTTGTCGGCATCCTGGCGGGGACCCGTCAACGCGCGGCCGCCGAGCGTTTCGTAGACTTCATGCTCAGTCTGCCCTTCCAGGAGGATCTGGCTCTGCAAATGTTCGTCCTACCCGTTGACCCCATCGCCATCCTGCCTGACTCTTTCCACCAGTTCAACGAATATCCCACCCAACCTGCCACTCTCGCGCCTGACGTAATCGCCGCCAACCGCGAGCGCTGGATCCAGGAATGGACGGACGCGGTGCTCCGGTAGGGAAATGAGTCAGCGAGTCAACGCTTCAGTGATTCGGCGAGTCAGCGATTCCACAATTCGTGGTTTCGCTGATTCGCCGATTCGTCGATTCGCTATACTCCCCGCGCTCCTCTTCCTCGCCGTCTTCTTCTTCCTCCCCCTCACGCGTATCCTTGCCCTCAGCCTTGACTCCTCCATCCTCACCGCTGAAAATTTTCAACGCGCACTTGAAGTTTTACGTTTTACGCTTTATCAGGCCGCCCTCTCCACCCTGCTCACCTTCCTCCTCGGCCTTCCGTCTGCGGTCCTGTTCGCCCGCTTCGACTTTCGCGGCAAACCCCTCCTGCGCGCGTTGACGGCGGTCCCGTTTATGCTTCCCACCGTCGTTGTGGCCGCGGGTTTCAATGCCTTCCTCGGCCCTCGCGGCTGGTTTTCTTTCATCTTTCCCTTTTCTTCTTTCCAGTTTTCGAATACTCTCATCGCCATCCTCCTTGCCCATGTTTTCTACAACACCACCATTGTCATTCGCATTGTCAGCAACGCGTTGACTCACCTCGACCCGCGCCTCGAACAGGCCGCGCGGACTCTCGGCGCTGACAGCCGCCGCGTCTGGACGCGCATCACGCTCCCGCTTTTGCGCGCTCCTCT
>JAYRVQ010000307.1:0-4389 GCA_041918465.1 Anaerolineales bacterium | reverse complement strand
GAAATAGCCCTGCATCACCGTCTCGATTTCCTTTTGCGTCTCCGCGTCGGGACGGGCGCGCGTGGCCGCGCGGTAATCGCTCCGCTGGAAGTGGCGCAGGTACTTCAGCGCGTCCACCGAGATGGGCCACAGTCCCGGAAGTCCCTGTCCGCAACGGGGACAGATGGCGCCGCCCAGCGCGGCGGAGAAAAATTGATCCTCGGCCAAAATCTCATTGCCACAGTTGGCGCACTCAAAAAGTTGTGGACGGAATCCCAGCAGGTCAAGCAGGCGCATTTCGTACGAGCGGAGAGTCAGCCAGGGGACGGCTTCAGACGCGAGACGAGACAACGTCTCAGTGAGCAGGCGATAGAGGGACGGGGAGGCAATCTCCTCGTCGGGGACGAAGCGGTCGAGCAGTTCGAGAACGTAGGCCGCGTAGCCCGTCAACGTCAAGTCTTCGCGCAGGGACGAATACGCGTCAATCGTCTCGGCCTGCGTGACGATAAACAGGTCGCGTCCGCGCGCCAATTGCAGTTTGACGCGCGTGAATGGTTCGAGATGTCCCGCCTTGCGCGAAGCGATCTTGCGGACGCCTTTGGCAACCGCGCGCAGTTTTCCCTGCTCGCGGGTGTAAAGCGTGAGCAGACGGTCGGCTTCGCCAAAGTCGCTGTGACGGAGGACGACGGCCTCGGCGCGGAGGGAGCGGAGGTTGGTCATGTAGTCTGTAAATTGGCTAGTCGTTGGAGGGAAGATGGGAAGGGGTGAAGGCTTCGGGCAGTAATTCTGCCACGGTCATTTCTGCGAGGAGAATTCCATCCCCATCCGCGATCAAGACGCGCGTCTCGAGGCCGAATTCGGCCATCACCTGGCGGCATCCACCGCAGGGCGAGCCGCCGTTGTCTGTGACGACCACAATCACTTCGAACTCGCGTTCCCCTTCCGAGACGGCCTTGTAAATCGCAACGCGTTCGGCGCACATGGTGGTGGGATAGGCCGCGCTCTCCACGTTGACGCCTGTGAAAACGCGTCCGCTCTTCGTCCGCAACGCCGCGCCGACGCGGTAATGAGAGTAGGGCACATACGCGTGTTCGCGCGCTGTGTTGGCAAGATCGATCAGAGATTGATATTCCTTGTTCAGTGTCATGGCATTGTCCTTAAGAAATATGCAATATTTTACTTCTTGCTTTTTACGTTTTTCTTTCCTTCCAGTTTCCTGATTGCCCGCGCGGGCATGCCCACCACCAGCGTATTGGACGGCACGTCTTTCGTCACCACCGCGCCCGCGCCCGTGCGCGCGCTGTCGCCAATTTTCAGCGGGGCCACCAGCATCGTGTCTGAACCGATGAAGACGTCCTCGCCGATCTCCGTCGGATGTTTCTTCTCACCGTCATAATTGCAGGTGATCGTCCCCGCGCCGATATTCGTCCCGGAGCCAATATCCGCGTTGCCGATGTATGAGAAATGTCCCATCTTCACGCCGTCATGCAAATACGAATCCTTCACTTCGCCAAAATTTCCAATGTGCACATGGCTCCCCAAATGGGCGCCTTTTCGCAAGCGCGCGAACGGCCCCACGTCCACGTCATCTTCGAGCCGCGCCCCCTCCATCATAGACATCAGCACCTTGCACCGATTTCCAATTTTCGAATCACGAATCATCGAATCCGGCCCAATCGCGTTCCCCTCGCCGATTTCAGTTTTGCCGTGCAGGTATGTGTTCGGCCAGATGACCGTATCGCGGCCAATCGTCACGCCGATTTCGATATACGTGGACGCGGGATCGATCAACGTCACGCCGTTCAACATGTGCGACTCGTTGACGCGTCTCCGCATCTCCGCTTCGACCTCCGACAGGTGGACGCGCGTATTGACGCCAATCGCCTCTTTCGCATCTTCCATGACTTCGGCCTGAATCGGCAAACCAGATTTCGCCGCCACTTCAACCGCGTCCGTTAAATAATACTCGCCCTTGCGAGGATTCTTCTTGATGCGCGATAACGCGTCCCACAACCAATCGGCGTTGAAGCAGTACGCGCCCACGTTCAACTCCTTGATGCGCTTCTGCTCCTCGGTGGCGACATATTCCTCGACGATGGCTTGCACTGTCCCGTCCGCGGCACGAATGATTCTCCCAAAGCCGCGCGGGGCATCGTTGAAAACTGTCAGCATGGAGAAGGGGCCGCTATTCGCTTTTTGTTTTTCCACCAGCCGCGCCAGCGTTTCGCCGCGCAGGAGGGGCATATCCGCGTAGCAGACGAGAACCAGCCCCCCCGCCTCGCCCTGAGCCTGTCGAAGGGTCCCGCGCAGAAGCGGCTCGGCCTGCAAAACGGCGTGCGCCGTCCCCAGTTGCGGATCCTGGATGACGGTCCGCGCGGAATCGCCCAAGTAATCCGTCACCGCCTGCGCGCCATGTCCAACCACCACCACGGGCGTCTCGCTGGAAGCCTGTCTCACGGCTTCGAGCGCGTGCCAGATCATCGGTTTGCCGAGAACAGGTTGTAATACCTTGGGCAGGTCCGATTTCATGCGCGTGCCCTGCCCGGCGGCGAGGAGAATGGCGATGGTTTTCATGAGCGACTCCAAAATAAAAACAGACTGTCTCCGCCGTGGCGGGGCAAGCCTGTTAGAGAAAAAGCCCCGCCTGCGCGGGATTTTGAAGAGGCTGGGGCACCTGGATTCGAACCAAGATCCACGGCTCCAAAGGCCGGTGTGCTGCCGTTGCACCATGCCCCAGTGCGGGCAACATTGTATCACAGGGGCGGCAGGTGGACAATGTCACGTTTTGGGAATGAGTGGTTTTGTCCGGCCTTTGGGCGCCAACCCAAGTTGCTTGGCTTGTTCGTACGAGATCATATCCGGATGCAGGGGCGGATTGCCGTGTTTTTCCACAGCCTCGTCCCAGAAGGCATCTGCATCCTTGCCCTTGATCTTCTGTTTCTTCGACTGGGAAAACAGATTTTCGATATCCTGCGTCAGGACGTTTGCGGCCGCGGACATCGGAGCCGGGAGTTCTTCCGCCGCATCCGCCTCGGCCAGGACCGTGGGCATGCCCATCATACGGAGGGCTTTCTCCATGGCCTTGCGCGCGGCCAGCATGGCGTCGACCACTTTCAGCGCGTGATCGCGTTCTGTGAGTTTTTCGCCAGCCACCAACAGGCCATAAAGCGCGTCCACGGGGATGAGGATGAGATCGTGATCTCCGCCGCTGAAGAGGTGGTAATGGTCGGGGCCTTCCTGGTGGATCAAACGCGAAACCTTTTGCCCGGAGGCAAAGATCGCCATGATGGCTGATAGCAGGGAGACTTCCATACTGCTGTCGTATAAATCCCCGGCGCGTTCGAGGACGCGGCCGCGGTCACTGAGCAGATAGACTGCCTGTGCTTTAACCTGTTTACGGAGTTTGGTGAGCAGGTCGGCAATGGTCTCGCGGTTGGCTTCCACTTTTTCGTCTTCGGGCGGCAGGATGGTGCGTTTAAGTCCGAGGGCGCGCTCGACCACATCAAGGAAATCGGCGAGGGGAATGGGTTTATCGAAGATCGCCATGGCCCCGGCTTCGCGCATTTCCTCGCGCGTCTTCTTGTCGGTCATGGCAGTGATGAGGACGGCCTTCAAGTCCGGGTTTTTAGCGCGGACTTTCTTCATTAATTCCACGCCGGTGATGCCGGGCAGTTTGTAGTCGGAGACGAGCAGTTCAAAGCGGTGACGCGAGGCTTCCAGCAGGGCCTCCTCGCCGGAGGGCGCTTCGTAGATATCGAGTTTGTGACCGAGGGTATCGAGCGTGGCATGGAGCAGACGCAGGATATCGCGCTGGTCGTCAACGAGGAGGATTCGCGGGGAGGACATGTCACGATTATAGCAAACAAACCTCCCCGCGTTCCTTACAACACTTTTAGGCGCGGGGAGGAGAATCACCTGTCAGAATAACTGCGAACAGGCGTGGAGTTGGAAGGAGGCGAAATGTCAGGGCAGACAGGAGGAGCCGTAGTCAAACGTCTCGATGGCGTACAGGTCACTGGCAGCAGTTGGGTCGAGAGTGAAGTTGCAGAAGTCGAAACGGGTCGCGGCGGTTTCGATGCGGTTGTAGAGCGGGATGGCGGGCAGGTCTTGCACAAAGATACTCTGCGTGAGTTTGAAATTCTCCACATAAGTAACATCGTCGGGCAGGGACTGGCGCGCATCCGCGCAGGCGTTATCGAAGGCGAAATTTTTGTAGCCGGTGACGTTGGTGCCCACCCAGCGGTTATCGGCATTGGGAATCTCAATGGTGGTGAAGCGGGCACAGGGCGGCTGGGCTGTGACAGTGGACATGGCATACGCGGCCAAGTCGAAGTTGCGACCAAAGAGCAGACCATCCGGGCCTTCGGCGTAAAATTCTGTTTGCGACCCGTGGAATACGGTGACGCCAAT
>JAYRVQ010000306.1:0-6749 GCA_041918465.1 Anaerolineales bacterium | reverse complement strand
GGGAACATCTCGACCACAGCCTGCGCCATAACGTGCGCCGCCGAGTGACGGATTTTGTAAAGCTGGGACTCTTCGTATTTTTCCTGAACTTGTTGTGCCATTCTTGCTTCCTTTCTTTCTTTATGCTCGGACTCCAACGTCTCTGACGTTGGATATCGAAAGTCGGAGACTTTCGAGTCCGGTAAACAAAAACAAAAAACTCTCGCCCAATCACGGGGCGAGAGTTTTGCTCACGCGGTGCCACCCGATTTGTACCGCAAGATTAATCTTGCGGTACATCTCTTACGGCCTCTAACGGGGCCATCCGATTCGCTTACTGACAGATCACTGATAACTGATCACTGTTCGGCTCAACGCTCGCGAGGGGTTTTCAACGGGCTTCCTGGAAGAGACTCTCAACCTTTGATCTCTTCTCCCTGTCAGGATGTTGACCGCTTACTCGTCTCGGTCATTGCGTTTACTGATTACTGGTCACTGATAACTGACCAAGTGGGCGGAATAGGGCTCGAACCTACGACCTCTGCTATGTCAAAGCAGTGCTCTAACCAGCTGAGCTACCCGCCCGAACAGACGAACATTATACCGAGTCGGTGCGGTTTTGACAATGCTTGGTATAATCCGCCTCGCCATGCCCCGAAGAAAAGCCCCCGAAGATTTGTCTGTGGAAGAATTGCGCCGACTGTTGATAGAAAAACGACGCGGGGCACGGCGTGACCGCATCGAGCATTTTCGCCGCACGGGACGCGTCGTGACGGTCGCGCCGGACCTGTCTGCGGATTCTGTCGAAACGGAAACAGACATCCCTACCGCGGACGCGTCGAATGCGTACCAGCCCGAAGTCCCGCGCACGAAGCGACTGGGGGATCGCTTCCTGTTGGCAGTGGAAGTGTTGGCCGTCATCGGGTTGATTGGCGTCATCCTGAGCGGGCTGGGCATCCTGCGCGATTTAAATAATGAAGTGGCTGAGGCGCTTTTGCCCGCCACCGCGCAACCGACGCCTTTGGTCATGGCTGTGGTGCTTCCTTCCGGACACACCCCGCCCGACGCGCAGGGCAACACCCGTCCCAACGACGCGGAGATTCCCGAACACCTGCGCCCGATGGTGCAGTCGCTGGGAAACATCGCGGTGCCGACAGCCGGCCCGGAACAGGCCATCCGAGTCCAGATCCCATCGTTGAATGTGGACTCGCCGGTGGTGCAGGGCGATGGCTGGGAGCAATTGAAGAAAGGCGTGGCGCAACACATCGGGTCGGGTGACCCCGGTCAGAGCGGCAACGTGGTGCTTTCGGCGCATAACGATGTATACGGCCAACTCTTTCGTTTTCTCGATAAACTTGTGCCCGGAGATCGCGTCATTCTTTACACTCAGCAACGCCAGTATGTGTACATTGTCACTGGTACGGTAATCGTAGAACCGACACAGGTGGATGTGATGGCCTCCACTGCCGAACCGACTGTCACGCTCATCTCATGCTATCCATATCTTGTCAACAAGCAACGCATCGTTGTCTTCGCGAAATTACAAAACTAGGAGTTTCTCATGGCAAAAAACAAACGCACTACCACCCGCCGTACAGTCTCGGCTACCCCGGTCTCGGCGGAGTTCGATCCCGATTACAGCGATGTTAAAACCGATCTCAAACGCATCGGCATTCTGGCTGGTTCCTTTATTGCCCTGCTGGTTGTCCTGTCCTTCTTTTTGCGGTAGCGCAAGATTAATCTTGCGGTACAGGAGTCTCTCATGCCTCGCATGTTCGTCCCCGGTCCCGTTGACGTTGCCGATGAAATTTTGCAGGCGCAGGCCGCGCCTATGTTGCCTCACCGCAGCAAGGAATTCGAGGCCATCTATCGCCGCACCAGCGAAAAGTCACAGCGACTCTTTTTTACACAGCATCGTGTCTTTCTGACCGCCTCCTCTGGTACCGGGCTTCAGGAAGCCGCCATCCGCAACTTCGTGGACAAGAAAGTTTTGTCGTGCGTGAATGGCGCGTTTGCGGATCGCTGGTACGAGGTCGCCGTCGCGAACGGCAAGGATGTGGAGAAGCTGTCTGTTGAATGGGACCAGCCGCTTCGTCCCGACGTTGTGGCGGCCTCCGTTAAACGCGGCGGATTCGAAGCCCTGACCATTGTCCACAACGAGACGTCCACGGGGTTGCAGAATCCTGTTCAGGAAATCGCGGAGGCTGTCCACGCGGTCGCGCCTGAGACGTTGATCCTCGTGGACGCGGTCTCCTCGCTGGCGGGCGCGCGCATCGAAATGGACGCCTGGGGACTCGACATGGTTCTCACCTCCTCGCAGAAATGTCTCGCGCTTCCGCCCGGTCTCGCGCTCGGTGCGGTCTCGGATCGGGCAATGAAGCGCGCCGAAAAAATCGAGAACCGCGGCTGGTACTTTGACCTCGTCCGCATGGAAAAGCACCGCCTGAAAGATTCGTCGCCCGCCACGCCCGCCATGTCGCTTATCTTCGCGCTCGATAAACAACTCGACCGAATCTTTGCCGAAGGCTTGGAGAATCGTTTCACGCGTCACTCCGCGATGGCGAAGCGCGTCCAGGATTGGGCCGAGGCGCACGACCTGAGCATGTACGCGCCCGAAGGCTTCCGCTCGCAGACCGTCACTACCGTCAAGAACGACCGCGGCTGGGACGTCTCTGCCATCAACAAATTCCTGCAAGAACGCGGCATGCGAATCGCCAACGGCTACGGCGCGCTCAAAAACATCACCTTCCGCATCGCGCACATGGGCGAGATACAGATGGAGGATATCGAGGAGTTGCTCAAGGCGATGGAGGAGTTTCTCAAACGTTGAAGGTTACAAGTTGAAGGTTAAAAGTCAAGAGCCTAATGGGATTGGTGTTCCCGTCAGGCTCTTTTATAATGTTTGTATCATGAACCTTGAACCTTCAACCTTCAACATTAAACTCGAAAAACTCACCTACGGCGGCGACGCGATGGGACGCCTGCCCGACGGCCGCGCGGTCTTCGTCCCGTTTGGTTTGCCGGGCGAGTATGTCCGCGTCCGCTTGACGGAAGAGAAGAAGAATTTTGCGCGCGGGGAATTGATGGAGGTGATTGAACCATCTCTGAATCGAATTTCAGCGAAGTGCAAACATTACGGCATCTGCGGGGGATGCCACTATCAGAATTTGGCCTACGAAAAACAACTCGAAGCAAAGACGGAAATCCTGCGCGACCAGTTGGCGCGCATCGGCAAGATCGAAAACCCGCCCGTCTTGCCGATGGCCGCGTCACCTTCCGAGTGGAATTATCGCAACCACGTTAAATTCCATTTGACAAAAGAAGGCAATATCGGCTTTGTGAATGCGACTGGGAATGCTGTCATCCCAATTTCGGAATGTCATTTGCCCGAAGCCAGCATCAACTCGTTCTGGCCTGAACTGCAATTCGACTCCAACCTCGACCTCTCCCGCGTCTCCCTGCGCGCAGGCGCGGACGATGATCTCATGCTCCTGCTCGAATCCGACTCCCCCGAAACGCCCGAACTCGAGATCGAAGCAGACATTTCCGTTGTCCATCTTTTCGATGAACATCCTGTTGTTATCGCTGGGGCCGAGCATCACTTTATCCGCGTGCTCGGACGCGATTTCAAAGTGTCCGCGCCGTCGTTCTTTCAAGTCAACACCGCGATGGCGGAGAAAATGGTCGAGCATCTTCTGGCCGCGTTGCCAATCACTTCTGAAGACACTTTGCTCGATCTCTATTGCGGCGTCGGATTATTCAGCGCGTTCTTCGCATCCCACGCGGGACGCGTGATTGGAATCGAGTCATCCGAATCCGCCTGTGAAGATTTCTCGGTCAATCTGGATGAGTTCGAGAATGTGGAATTGTACGAGGGTGCGGCAGAGGAAATTCTGCCCGCGTTGGTGGAGCGGATTGGCAATCCGCTCTACGCAATCGTAGACCCTCCCCGCGCGGGACTGGATGCGCGCGTCCTGGACGCGATGCAGGTTCTCGGTCCACGCGTGATCGCCTACGTCTCGTGCGACCCGTCCACTTTGGCGCGGGATGCGAAGCGTCTTATTGCAGGGGGCTATCGTCTGGTGCAGGTTACGCCGTTCGATCTTTTCCCCCAGACGTTTCACATCGAATCAATTTCGATTTTTGAAAAACCGTAGGGGCGGGGTTACCCGCCCCACGCAAACGTTAATCTTCCGCAATCACGATTACCTTGTCATCTGGTGCAAAGGTGACTGCCACGGATTTTTTCGGGTTGGTGTGGACGCCGTACGTTTTTTCGGTGTCGTGGCTTTCGCGCAGAAGGCGGTAACCGATGGCCGTCTCGCCGCGCTGACGTGCCGCCGCAACCACTGTCTGGAAATTGACAGGCTTGCCTGTCTCCACGTAATCGCCGATGGGTTTGAGATAAACCTCCGCGCCCTCGGGGTCAAAGATGTCGTTGAAGATGGGGAGCAGGTCACGGTTCTCGCTCAGTTGTGCCATCATCAAACTGACAAGGTGCTCGCTGACGATGAAATCGTCCACTTGCGCGGCCTCGGCCAGTTCGCGGTTGCGCAGGTCGAGCATTTCGCTGACGATGGAGAAAGGCGTCTCGTCTTTCACGGCCATGTCGCGCAAATGTAGGAGTGTGACGAGGGTCTTCGCGTCGGCTTCCTGTGGCTTGAGGTGCGAGTACGCGAGCACAATGACGTGGTCATAATCGGGGATGTTCAACGATTCGAGCAGGGCGCGGTCGGTGGTATCGCCCTTTTCCACATCCACTACCTGGTTCGAAAGATTTCCAGCATACAAGCGGACGTGCTCCGCGGTTTTCTGCTGGTCCGAGACGATTTTGACTTGCGACCCTTTTGCGACGTAGGCATCCAGTTCGCGGATAATGGTCGCGCCGCAACGGTTCCAGCCGAGTACGAGACATTTTTCGGGAGCGGTTGCGGCGCGTTTGCCGTTCGAGTGCATGGCGCTCTCGTCCACCGCGGCGGGCTGGGACGCGACACGAATCGTATCATCGTCAGCGGAAATGGCGATGATCGAGTCGCCTGCCTGCAAAACGGAATCCATCGGCGGACTCATCCGTGCAGTTCCATCCGCGCGGCGCAGGCCCAGCACCGCGGAGTCTTCGTAAGCCAGCAACGCGTCGCCGTAGGTCTTGCCCGCCAGCGCGGGCTCCTGCTTGAAGTAGATCTCGTCGCCGCCGAAATTCATCAGTTCGGTGTAAACAAGCGAAAGTCCAGATTGACGCGAGGTCTGTGCGACGACGCGCGCGATCAGGTCATTTGTCATCACGGGTTGGACTGCGTCATGCCGTCCGATCATCTGAAGCACGCCCATGTTCTTGGGGTCGCGGATCTGCGTCACGATGTGATACGGCTCGGCGCGGCGGTTCGAGCTATTCGTTAACGCGAGCACCGATTTGATGACGTGCGTATCGGGGTCGTCGCCTTCGGGCAAAATGATAATGGAGCGCGCCGTGTGCGGGCTGACGATCTCGATGTCGGTCAGATCAATTGGACTTCCCGAACGACAGATGACGCGCGTATTCTTTGTATCGGGGACGCGCTCGCGGACCGCGTCTTCCATCTGGACCTTGTCCTGCTCGGCCATCACGACAATGACCGCGCCGCTTGTGCGGTTTTGGTTGGCAATCACCAGTTCCGAAATGATGGTGAACACCTGCGGAGTCCAGCCGAGGATGACAGTGTGATCGTTTTCGAGAACGAGCGAACGGCCTTTTCGGAGACGGTCAATCTGCGTTTCAAGTCCGCTGGAGAGCACGCCGATCAGTGTGCTGACGATGAAGATGCCGCCGATGGTGACCAGCAACATGATGAAACGGAAACCCCAGCCCGCGTCGCCGCCCATCGTTCCCGCATCGAGCGTACGCATGAGACTCAGCCAGGCGGCCTCGATAAAGTTGGGGGTATCCGCACCTTCGGGCGCGAGCAGGCGTCCGCCGATGGTGATGAACAGCGCGGCGATGGAAATAATCGCCAGCGTGAGGAGCGCCAGCATCCCGATCAGCGCGGACGTGCCACGCGACATCATATTGTCGAACCAGTAACGGAAGCGTTGTCCAAAAGAATATTTCTGTGGCATGGTCATTCTCCGATATAAGTTGACAGTCACTTTGCCAGTGACTGTCAACTTATTATAGCCGTACTTTCCCCAAAAACTCCCGTTGACTCACGCCGCGTTATCGTCTATAGTGTCGCGGACTGCCACTTGCCAAAGGATGCCGCCATGCCTGAACGACAAATTTATCTCCTCTCCCCCAAAGACCTCTCGCCTGAAACCATCGCGGTCGCGTTCGCCAAGACCTCGCGATCACCCGAATCCTTCCGCGAGATTGCCGAGGGACTCTCGGACGAATCGTCTGCAAAATTCCACGAAAAGTGGGTCGTGGGCTATGGTCACGCTTCGGTGGCGGAACACGCCATCCTGCACGTTGCCATCGAGAACGTCTCGCGCATCGCCATGGAGGCCATCGAGAGCAACCGTCTCGCGTCCTACACCGAAAAGTCCACGCGCTATCAAAAGTGGGGACCAGACGACTTCACGATTCCCCCCGAACTGGATGGACATTCCCTGCACGACGAATTTGTGGACACGATCCGCTTCCTCTTCTCGACCTACGCCGCTTCACTCGACCCCGCGCGGGAGATCGTCTCGAAACGCGTCTCGCGTCGGGACGGCGAAACCGACGAAGCCTGGGATCGCCGCGTCCGCTCGCAATACGTGGACTCGTGCCGCTTCCTCCTTCCTGCCGCCGCCCT
>JAYRVQ010000305.1:0-1819 GCA_041918465.1 Anaerolineales bacterium | reverse complement strand
GCCCTCGGCCTGGTCGAGGTGAAGCCGCGTACCGGCATCCGCCGCCAGCCATATAGTTTCCAACCTGCCGTCCGCCAGAGCCTGCAATATGCGCTCGCGCTGGACAAAGGCAATTTCATCGCCTTTGCCGACCTGCGCCGTCACATCGAAACCGCCTACTGGCACGAAGCCGTCCAATTGCTCACACCCGAGGATCACGTCGCGCTCAAAGCGCTTGTCGTCCGCGCCTGGGACAAATTGCGCGGCTCCCCCATCGAGATTCCCCATCCCGAACATCGCGAATTGCACATCGCAATTTATAGCCGGCTCAACAATCCCTTCGTGACGGGCCTGCTCCACGCCTATTGGGATGCCTACGAATCCGTGGGACTCAACTTTTTCACCGATTACAACTACCTCACCGAAGTCTGGACCTATCACCAGAAAATGGTGGACGCCATCTGCGCCCAAGATTTCGACGCGGGCTACACCGCCCTCAGCGAACACTCGGACTTGATCAATCAACTGATCTCATCTTCAAAATGAACCACAGATAAAAGGGATGAAAGTGATAAAGAAAAATCTCTTATATCCCTTTCATCCGTGGTTAAATTCATCCCTCAACGAGGAGTTCCATGAAACAGAAAGTCGTGAACGATTTCTCCATCACCGTTGGCACAGTGAACGGCTCCGGCTCGTCCACTGCCAACAACACAATCCTGCGCGCCATCTTCAAGATGGGCATCCCCGTCAGCGGCAAGAACCTGTTCCCCTCCAACATTCAGGGACAGCCCACCTGGTACACCATCCGCGTCAACAAGGATGGATACATCGGACGCGACGAATCGCGCGAGATCGTCATCGCCATCAACCCCGCTTCGTTCGCGCGGGACCTCGAATCGGTCGCGCCGGGCGGGGCCTTTTTCTACGCTGACGACATCAAACAGCCCGTCACGCGGACAGATGTCACCGCTTACGCCATGCCCATCAAGCAACTGATCCGCGAGCAGACCGAAGTTCCCACCAATTTGCGCGACCTGGTCGGCAACATGGTTTACGTCGGCATCCTCGCCCAGACGATCAACATGGATCTCGAAAAGATTCACGCCGCGCTGGATTTCCACTTCAAGCATCGCGAAAAACCGACGATGATGAACTTCAATGCCGTCAAGGCGGGCGCGGAATGGGCAAAAGCCAACCTGACCAAGACCGATCCCTTCGTGCTCGAGCCGATGAATAAAACTGACGGCATGATCATGGCAGACGGCAACACCGCCGCCGCGCTGGGCGCGATCTATGGCGGCGTGCAGTTCGTGGGCTGGTACCCGATCACACCCGCCACCAGTCTCGCCGAGTCGCTCAACGATTACCTCCCCACCCTCCGCAAACGCGAAGACGGCAAGCACACCTACGCGGTTGTGCAAGCCGAAGACGAACTCGCCGCGCTCGGCATGTCCATCGGCGCGGGCTGGGGCGGACTACGCTCCATGACGTCCACTTCTGGTCCCGGCCTCTCGCTCATGACGGAATTCGCTGGACTGGCATATTACGCCGAAGTCCCCGTTGTCATCTGGGACGTACAGCGTATCGGTCCCTCCACCGGCCTGCCCACCCGTACCTCCCAGGGCGACCTGACCTTCGCGGCCTTCATCGGTCACGGCGATTCGCAATCGGTCATCCTCCTGCCCGGTGACGTGTACGAATGTTTCGAATTCGGCTGGAAGGCTTTTGATATTTCCGAGCGTTTACAGACTCCCGTCTTCGTACTCTCCGATCTCGACATGGGTATGAACCAATGGATGAGCAAGCCGTTTGAGTATCCCAACACGCCGATGGATCG
>JAYRVQ010000304.1:0-8974 GCA_041918465.1 Anaerolineales bacterium | reverse complement strand
GCTGCCCTTGCCCTGGCCGCTCTCCCGTTGACGGGCGTCTCCGCCGCGGGACAGACAGATCCAACTCCGCCCGCGCAGGGACAGGGCCTCAGCAATGAGAGGCTTGAAAGGGCCTGGAGCCGGATGCTGAAAGGTTATGAGCGCCTCGGCAAACTCTTCGATAAATCCAATGGGTTGGCGGACAAAGCCCAAAAGATGATCGAACGGCTGAAAGAGGCGGGCGAGCCGACTGCCGAATTGGAAGCCGCCCTCGAAGCGTATGAGGATGCCGTCAAGCAAGCCAGGCCGATCTATGAATCCTGCAAAGGCATCGTCAACTCACACAAGGGATTTGATTCCGATGGCAAGGTGACCGACGCAGAAAAGGCGAAGGAGACGATCAAAGATCTCGGAACGAATCTGGGCGAGGTCCGCCAGACCATGGATGGCACAGCGAAAGAACTCATCGAACTGATGAAATCCATCCGCGACTCACACAAACCCGCGGCGGGCGCATAGTTTCCGCCGAGAATCGAATCTGCAAGTTGAATCCGTCCCCCATTTCTGTTCTTTGAAATGAGGGACGGATGATCGATTGCCTTGACAATGTGACTACCCGACCACGCGGCCATTCGACTATAATCATTCCATCTCCCAAAAATAGCGAGGTCACATGCCCACAGCAGAATCCAGGCAAGTCATTTCCACATCCAACGCGCCCAAAGCCATTGGGCCATATTCGCAGGCCATCCGCGCGGGCGACTTCATCTTCGCCGCGGGACAGACCGGATTGGATCCATCCACAATGGAACTGGTCGCGGGCGGAGTCGAAGCGCAGGCCCGTCAGGTGCTGACGAATCTCAAGCATGTCCTTGAAGCCGCGGGGTCGGGACTTAATCACGTGGTCAAGACCACTGTCTTCCTGACCGACATGACGAACTTCGCGGCTATGAACGCCGTCTATATGGAGTTCTTCCCTGAAAACCCGCCCGCCCGTAGTACGGTCGCGGTGGCCGGCCTGCCTAAAAGCGGACTGGTGGAAATCGAAGCCATCGCACTGATCGCTGATCATTAATCGCTCCATGCCATCCGATCTCATTCTCCTCGTGGACGACGAGCCTTCCATCGTGCAACTTGCGCAGATGTATCTCGAGCGCGAAGGTTTCCGCGTCAAATCAGTGTCAGACGGGGAGGCCGCGCTCGAAACGGCTGGCAAACTCCATCCTGCGCTGATCGTCCTCGATTTGATGCTTCCCAAACTGGATGGCTTCGAAGTCTGCAAACGCCTGCGTCAACGCGACGACCCCGCGGCCATCCTCATGCTCACCGCCCGCGACGAAGATGTGGACAAGATTCTCGGCCTCGAACTTGGCGCCGACGATTACATGACCAAACCCTTCAACCCGCGTGAACTGGTGGCGCGCGTCAAGGCCATTCTGCGGCGCGGCGAGCGGACCGGGAAAACTGTCCCTGCACCGATTCAACTAGCGGACCTGACGATCGATCCTGCCAGCCGCGAAGTCCGCCTCGGCGCGCGGACCCTCGACCTGCGCACCCAGGAATTTGACCTGCTCCTCACCTTTGCACAAGCGCGTGGACGCGTACTGACGCGCGAACAACTCCTCCAGCAGGCCTGGGGATTTGACTTCTACGGCCAGACCCGTACAGTGGATGTACACGTGGCGCATCTGCGCAGGAAGCTTGAAGGCAGTGCCGTCAAAATCGAAACGGTCACCGGCATCGGCTACAAACTCGTCATCTGACCAGCCGACTATCATGTTCTCATCTCTCCGTTCCCGCCTCTGGCTCAGTTATGCTTTTTTGATTGTCACCGCTCTCTCTGTGGTGGCAATTGTGCTTTTGGTCTATCTAATCCGCAATCCCTTTGCCTATCGTCAGACATTTGAACGTGTGCGCGCCGCCGAAAAATTAATTCTCAAACGCCCCGCGGATTTTTTCGACGGTTCCGATACAGGTTTGCTCGATCGCACTGCCGAATTGTTCGATGTGCGCGTGGTGCTTTATTCTCCCGATGGGAATATTTTGCGCGACACGCGCACAGGAGCCGACGTTCTGCTCCTGCCCGCGGAAAATCTGTTGCGACGCACCCTGTCTGCTACGCGCGATTCGAACGGGCGGCTCTGGCTCTACTCGCGCGCAACTTTATTGGACGGCGATATCCTGCTGGTTGCCGCGTTGCGCCCGAAAGTGGCCGGGCTGTCCCTTTTTGCGGATGAACTCATGCCGTTGTTTTTGCAGGGCGGCGCCATCGCGCTTCTCCTCTCTCTGGTGCTGGCCTTTGTCATTGCGCGCTGGGTGGCCGATCCGCTTCAACAAATGCTGTCTGCGGCGCGCGCCATGCCGTCAGACGCGGCACAGCCTGTCGAACCGCGCGGCCCGCGCGAGGTTCAGGATGTGATGCGGGCATTCAATTCGATGGTGGGGCGCGTGCAGGCCAGTCAAACGTCCCAGCGCGAATTCGTCGCCAATGTCTCGCACGAGTTGAAGACGCCGCTCACGTCCATTCAGGGATTCGCGCAGGCGATTTTGGATGGGACCGCCGACACGCCCGAATCCCGCCAGCAGGCCGCGCAGGTGATCTACAACGAATCGGGGCGGATGCATCGACTCGCGCTCGACCTGCTTGACCTGGCGCGGCTGGACGCGGGAACCGCCGACCTGACGATGACGCCGCTTGATCTGACCGTTTTGCTGAATGCCATTGTTGAGAAGTTTTCTCCGCTGGCGGCTCGCGCGGGTGTGACGGTTGCCGCGCAGTCTGACGCGTTCCCTCCGCTGACAGGTGATGGCGACCGATTGGCGCAGGTGTTCACGAATTTGGTGGATAACGCGCTCAAATTCACGCCCGCGGGCGGACAGGTAACGCTGGCCGCGCGGCGTGAAGGTGCGCAGGCTGTGATCGAAGTGCGCGATACTGGAAGCGGAATTTCCCCTGAAGCCTTGCCGCATGTGTTCGACCGTTTTTATCAGGAGGATTCGTCCCGTTCGCATAGTGATCGTCACGGTGCAGGATTAGGGTTGGCAATTGCACGAGAGATTGTGGCCGCGCACGGTGGTAAAATTAGCGTCCGAAGCCAATTGGGGCAGGGAACGGTTTTCTCCGTTTGTCTGCCGCTGGCACAGGTTGATGCCATTACCATATCTACTCGTAAGTAGGGTGCGAAGTACGTGATACGCGGTTCGATGGCCGTATTCCGTACTTCGTACTATGTAATCCACATCCAATGCTCAAAGTCTCTGTCATCATTCCCTGCTACAATGAAGAAGCCACCATCGGTGACACCCTGGCATCCATTTACAGCCAGACTTTTCCCCGCGCCGAAATGGAAGTTGTGATTTCCGATTCCATGTCCACTGACCGCACCCGCGACGTGATCGCAGAATTTCAACAGGCACATCCCGACATGTCTGTGCGCATGGTCGAGAATTCGGCGCGCATCATCCCTGCCGCGTTGAATCGAGCCATTGAAGCCGCGCAGGGGGAGATCATCGTCCGCATGGATGCGCACTCGAAGCCGTATCCCGATTATGTGGAAAACTGCGTCCGCTCCCTGGACGAAGGACGCGGCGCGAACGTGGGCGGTGTATGGGAGATTCAGCCGGGCGCGTCGGGTTGGGTTGCGGCGGGGATCGCGGTCGCGGCGGCGCATCCGCTGGGCGCGGGGGACGCGGCTTATCGTCTCAGGCCTGAGGCGGGCGCGGTGGACACTGTCCCGTTCGGCGCGTATCGCAAGTCGTTGATTGACGAGGTGGGCGCGTTCGACGAGTCGCTTTTGTCCAATGAGGATTACGAGTTCAACGTCCGCGTGAGACGCGCAGGAAAAACCATCTGGCTCGATCCGCGCATCCGTTCCATTTACTTTGCGCGTCCAGACTTTGGCGCGCTTGCGAAACAATACTGGCGCTATGGGATTTGGAAGTGGCGCATGTTGCGGCGCTATCCCGATACGCTTCGCTGGAGGCAGGCGCTCCCGCCCGTTTTCGTGGGAAGCGTGATCGTTTTGCTGGCGCTTTCGTTTTGGCTTCCCGCGCGGATTTTGCTCGGCATGGAATTGCTGGTGTACGCAGGCATCCTGTTTGCGGCAGGAATCATCCTGGCCGCGCGGCGCGGGCAACCTGCCTTGATCTTTGGTTTTCCCATTGCGGTTGCAACGATCCATTTTTCGTGGGGCGGGGGATTGCTTTGGAGTTTGATCACTTCATTAGGAAAAACAAATGGCTGAACGTCCCACCCGGCCTGTCAGCCTTCGATTCCGGCAGAGCGAGCATCGCACGCTCTTGTTCATCGGCGACCTGATCGCAGCCATACTGGCCGCGGTGGGGGCGTACTTTTCCTGGCTGGGCATTGCCTGGTACAAGTTGATCTCCAGCGGCGTTCGCCCGTTGCAAGCGCTAAAATATTTTCCAAGCGCCGACGTGCCGTTTTGGTTTTTTTTACTGCCGATCATTTGGATCGTCTTTCTGGTTGAGATTTATGACCCGCACAGCGCGGCCAATCGCAGGCGCACACTGCGCGGCATTGCCGTCGCGGCTTTCTTGGGGCTGGTGTTGTACGCGCTGGTCTTCATCACGAACCGCGACCCCGAATCTCTGCCGCGCATCCTCGTTGGAGCATTCCTTCTCTTCGCCTCCCTCCTGACTTTGGTCTGGCGCATGCTCTACATCCGACTCTACACCTCGTCGGGACTCCAGCGCCGCATTCTCGTGGTTGGCGCGGGCAAAGCCGGACGCACACTGGCGCGTCTCTACCAGACCCTGTCCCCGCCGCCGTTCCAATTCGTGGGATTCATAGACGACGACCGCGACAAGGTCGGAAAAACATTCGAGGGCTTTCCCGTCTTTGGCAACAGCGAACAGATGTTGCACGTGATCGAATCCCAGCGCATCTCGGACGTGGTGATTGGCATCATGGGTGTCATGCGCGGCATTACCTTCCAACGCATCCTCGACGCGCAGGAGGATGGAGCGGAGATCATCCCCATGCCCACGCTCTACGAGGAAATGACCGGACGCGTCCCCATCCATCACCTCGAATCGGACTGGATCGTCCGTTCGTTCGTGGACCAGGCGCGCGTCAGCGGGTTTTACGACCTGACCAAGCGCGTCATGGATATCCTTGGCGGCCTGGCGGGCATGGCATTGTTCTTTATCGTTTTTCCATTCGTTTCGCTGGCAACCATCATTGATAGCGGCCTGCCTATCTTTTACACCCAATCCCGTTTGGGAAAGAGCGGCTCGCTGTTCACCATCCGAAAATTCCGCACCATGTATCAAAACGCCGAGGCTGATGGCAAAGCGCGCCTCGCCACCGAAAATGACCCGCGCGTCACGCGCGTCGGCAATTTCCTGCGGAAGACCCGTCTCGATGAATTGCCCCAGTTCTGGAACGTGGTACGCGGCGAAATGAGTCTCGTCGGCCCGCGCGCCGAACGCCCCGAACTTGTGGCCGAGTTCCAGCGGCAGATCCCCTTCTACCGCGCCCGTCTCCTCGTTAAGCCAGGACTCTCGGGCTGGGCGCAGATCAATTATGGCTATGTTGCCAGCGTCACTGAGACTGGCGTCAAACTTGAATACGACCTCTTCTACATCAAGCATCGCACGTTGATGATGGACATCCAGATCGTCCTCCGCACCATCGGTACTGCTGTACGCGGAGCGGGAAGGTGAGCATGAATGTACTCGTCACAGGCGGCGCGGGCTTCATTGGCTCGCACATCGTCCGCGCACTGCTCGAACGCGGCGACCATGTCCGTGTGTTGGATAACTTCTCGACCGGCAAACGCGACAACCTCGCGGGACTCGACATCGAGATCGTGGAAGCCGACCTGCGCGACGCTTCACGCGTGACCCAGGCCTGCCGCGGCATCGAGACGATTTTTCACGAAGCTGCGTTTGTCTCCGTTCCCCAGTCCATGAAGGAACCCGGCGAATGCTTCGAAGTGAACGTGACAGGCACCGCGTCACTCCTGCACGCCGCACACAAATATGGTGTGAAGCGCGTGATCTTTGCTTCCAGCGCGGCTGTCTACGGCGATTCGGACGCGTATCCCCTCAGCGAGGAGACGCCGCTTCGTCCGCTCTCGCCCTATGCGGCCTCCAAACGCGTGGACGAGATTTACGGTCAACTGTACACCACCTCGTTTGGATTGGAAGTTGTCGGCTTGCGCTATTTCAACGTCTATGGCCCGCGCCAGCGGCCAGACTCGCAATACGCCGCGGCTGTGCCCATTTTTATCCGCCGATTGCTGGACGGTAAACCCATCACCATCTTCGGCGACGGCGGGCAGACGCGCGACCTGATCTTTGTTGGGGATGTTGTCCGCGCCAATTTAACGGCGGCCAGCCACCCGTCCGCGCCGGGAAGCGTGTTTAACATCTGCACTGGAAACGAGACGCGCATCATTGATCTCATCGAAGTCCTGATGGACTTGTTCCCGTCTGCACCCGCGCCTGAGTTTGCCGATTCGCGCGCAGGCGACATCTATCGCTCCATTGGCAGTCCGCGGCTCGCCGCCGACCTGCTCAACTTTCGCGCCGAAACCTCGCTGGAGGAGGGTCTTAAGCAAACGGTGGAGTGGATGAAAAAAAACGATCTGTTGGCCTGAGCAGAGGCTGATTTCAAGTTGAAGGGCAAATAACAATTGCTCAAGAAACCCGTCCTTCGACTTTGCCGTTGACAAATGCGGAGGCCTTGCTCAGGCAATGATGCTTATGAATTCTAAATTTTCCCTTTCCTTCTTCCGTAACCGCTTCGTCCTCATTGGAGACATTGTCCTCATCATCGTCTCTGTGCTGGGTAGTTTTGCGTTGCGCTATGACGTGGGGCAGATGGCATTTTATTTTCCCGCCATTCTCATCATGTCGGGCGTGGCGTTGCTGATTAAGATTCCCACTTATTATTTTTTTGGACTCTATCGCCGCTTATGGATGTACGCCAGCACGAATGAACTCAAATTGATCGCGGTGGCGGTCTCAACCGCCTCGGTATTGACGGCGGGCGTGATGCTGGCGTTGAGTGCGGCGGGACTCATCCTGCCGGGGATGCCGCGCACGGCCCTCGTCATTGACTGGCTTTTCTCGCTGGTGCTCATCGGCGGTTCGCGTTTTGCCTTGCGGATTCTCAGCGAGCAAGTGGGAGCGAAAACCGAAAAAGGACGCCGGACTCTCATCATCGGCGCGGGGGACGCGGGTGCATTGGTGGCGCGCGAACTCCAGAAAACAAATCAACTCGATCTGACTCCGATCGGTTTCCTCGATGATGATCCAGCCAAACAGCGGCACGTGATCTATGGTGTGTCTGTCATCGGCAAGGTGACTGATCTAACGTCTGTGCTGGAAAATCATCATGTGGACGAGGTGGTGATCGCCATCCCGTCCGCTTCGGGGCGGCTGGTGCGCCAGATCACGGATGCCTGTCGCCGTAAGGGCATCCCCTCGCGGACGATGCCCGGCATGAACGAACTTATTGGCGGAAAGGTCAGCGTGAACCGCCTGCGCGAGGTGGACATCACTGACCTGCTCCGCCGCGACCCTGCCACGATTGACGACCGACTCGTCGGTTCATCCCTGAACGGGAAGCGGGTGCTGGTTACTGGGGCGGGCGGTTCCATCGGACGCGAACTCACGCGTCAGATCGCGCGCTGGCGGCCATCGGAGTTGGTGCTTCTTGGTCACGGCGAGAACAGCATCTTCGAAGCCCTGCTGGAATTGCGCGAGGATTTCCCGTCACTGTCGCTGCATCCTGTCATCGCGGATGTGCGGGACGAGGCGCGGCTCGAATCGGTTTTTGTGGAGCACCGTCCGCAGGTGGTATTCCATGCCGCGGCGCACAAACACGTTCCGTTGATGGAGGCCAACGTCGCGGAGGCGGTGACGAACAACGTGCTTGGGACGCGCAACCTTGTCGAAACCGCGAACAGGCATGAGGTGGAACGACTCGTGCTCATTTCCACGGACAAGGCCATTCGTCCCATCAGCGTCATGGGCGCGACGAAACGTCTGGCCGAGATGATCGTTCTCAACGCCGCGCATCGCACAGGACGCGCGTATTCGGTTGTCCGCTTTGGAAATGTGCTTGGGAGTCGCGGGAGCATTGTGCCGCTTTTCAAAAAGCAGATCGCGCGCGGTGGCCCCGTTACTGTGACGCATCCCGACATGCGTCGTTATTTCATGACCATCCCCGAGGCCGTGCATCTGGTGTTGCAGTCCGCGGCGATGGGCGCGGGCGGCGAGGTCTTTTTCCTGAACATGGGACAGCCTGTGCGGATAATGGATTTGGTCGAGGATCTGATCCGTTTGTCGGGACTCGAACCCGGCCGCGACATCGAGATCGCGTTCACGGGCATTCGCCCCGGCGAAAAACTAATCGAGGATCTTTCGGACGACACGATGAGTTTTTCGCCGACATCGCATCCCGAGATCGTGCGCGTGGAATCGGACGAAGCGGTGGAAGGTGCACAGTTGAGCGACACGCTGGATGAATTGTCGCGGCTGGCGCGCCAGGATGAAACCGAAGTGCTCCTGCGCGCGTTGGATGAGGTTGTGCCGGGCGCGGCGATACGATCCGCGCCGCCGCCTGATTTGACTTCATTGGTTTAAGGTTGAAGGTTTAAAGTTGAACGTTGAATATTCGCTGGCTGAATGGAAGGAGTTTCTGAAGTCACACCCCAATGCCCACATTTTGCAGACGGGGGAGTGGGGGGAATTGAAGCGAGGCTTTGGCTGGGATGCGGTGCGGATCGTTTCTGGAGACGCGGGGATGCAAATTTTGTTTCGCAAGTTGCCGCTGGGGTTGACGGTGGCATACGCGCCGAAACCAGTCATCAGTCATCAGTCATCAGTGTTCAGTAAAGAATTCTGGAAAGAAGTAGATTCGGTTTGTAAAAAACATCGCGCCATATTTCTTAAAATCGAACCCGATGCGTGGGAAAATGCCCTCACCCCAACCCCTCTCCCAGCAGGAGAGGGGCGAGGG
>JAYRVQ010000303.1:0-3843 GCA_041918465.1 Anaerolineales bacterium | reverse complement strand
TTTTCCTTCCTCGTCATCGTTCAACTTGGCACCCTGGTTTCTCTGTTCGTCTTCTATTGGAAAGATTTGCTTTCCATTCTTAAAGCAACCTTCGACTTTCGACATCCAACACCTGCACGAAATCTTGGCTTTTACATTATCGTCGCCACCATCCCCGCCCTCATCGCCGGCTATCTCTTGAAGGACGCGGTCGAAATCTTGTTCCGCCAACCAATGCTCGAAGCCTCCATCCGCCTGTTGACTGCCGCAGTTCTTCTCACCCTCGCCGAATGGCTGACGAAAAAAAATCGCAAACTCGAATCGATGAACTGGCTCGATGCGCTCATCGTCGGTGTGATGCAAGTCGTCGCGGTGTTCCCCGGCGCGTCGCGTAGTGGCGCAACCATCGCGGGCGGCATGTTCCGCGGGTTCGACCGTCCCTCGGCGGCGCGCTTCGCGTTCCTCATGTCCGTGCCGGTGATGCTGGCCGCGGGCGCGTACGAAATGCTGGACGTGATCCAGATGCCGAACCTTGGTGAATTCCTGCCCCTGCTCGCGGTGGGATTTTTCGCCGCCGCGCTGGTCGGTTGGCTTGCCATCCGTTGGCTGATCGGCTATTTGAGCAAACACTCCCTCTATGTTTTTGCAGTCTACTGCGCAGCGCTCGGTGTGCTCACCTTCTTCCTGCGATGAAAAAACTATTTTTCCTTCTTGCTTTTTTTCTCGCTTCCTGCGCACCTGCGACACCATCTTCATCTCAGGTGGTAAACGTATATGCGTCTGCCTCTGCATCTCTTTGGTTGGATGAATTGTACGCCTGTGCGGACAACTCGTCTGTGACTCTGAACTTCACCGCGGACGCGCCCGACATTTCCCTCCGCCTCGGTCAACCGGACGGGTGGGCTGGTTCCGTTTTTCAGGTGGGGACGGAAGAAATCGTGGTCGCCGCCAACCTGCAAAATTCGCTGGGGACTCTGTCCCTCGAGCAGGCGCGGACGATCTTCGCGGGGCAGGGAGATGCGTCCACGCAGGTGTGGGGATACGCGTCAGCGGAGGATACGCAAAAGGTCTTCGAGCAGGCTGTGATGAACGGAAGAAGCGTCACCTCGTTCGCGCGGCTGGCTGTCAGCCCGTTGCATATGGTCGAGTCGTTGTCCGCGGACCCGAACGCGGTCGGCTTCCTGCCGCGTCGCTGGATGACGGATCAATTGCGCGAACTTTTTGTCGCCGCGTCGGTTCCTGTTTTGGCGCTGACGCCTTCCGAGCCGGAGGGAATTGTCCGTGACCTGATTGCCTGTATGCAAAAGTAACTTTGCGTTACAATTTGCACAAAGGAAAAGATATGCGAGCCGTAGACATTATCATCAGGAAGCGCGATAAGGGCGAATTGACGCGCGAAGAAATCCGCTTTTTCGTGAACGGAATCGCCACAGGACGCATCCCCGATTACCAGGCCGCGGCCTGGGCGATGGCCGTTTTGCTGAACGGCATGACCCCGCGCGAAACCACCGACCTGACGCTCGCCATCGCTCATTCGGGCGAAGTCTTGGACATGTCGGACGTGGTGAAGATCGCAGTGGACAAACACTCCACGGGCGGCGTGGGCGACAAGACTTCGCTGGTGGTGTTGCCCGCTGTTGCCGCGTGTGGACTGCCCGTTGGCAAAATGTCGGGGCGCGGACTCGGCTTCAGCGGCGGCACGCTCGATAAATTGGAGTCCATCCCCGGTTATCGCGTGGATTTATCCACCGAGGAGTTCGAGAAGCAATTAAAGGAAATCGGCATCGTTCTGTGCGGACAGTCGAAAGACCTCGCGCCCGCGGACGGGAAACTCTATGCTCTGCGCGACGTGACAGGCACGGTGCAGTCCATTCCGCTGATCGCCTCCTCGGTGATGAGCAAGAAAATCGCGGGCGGCGCACACGCGGTGGTGCTGGATGTGAAAGTGGGCAACGGCGCGTTCATGACGAATCTCAAGGATGCACACGAACTGGCCGATTTGATGGTGAAGATCGGGCAACTTGCAGGTCGCAAAGTGGTTGCCCTCATCTCGGATATGAACCAGCCGCTCGGATGCGCGGTGGGCAACGCGCTCGAGATCCGCGAGGCGATAGACACATTGCGCGGCGGCGGGCCGGACGATTTTCGCGAGCATTGCCTGCACGTGGCCGCGCACATGCTTGTGTTGGGCGAGGTGATAGATTCGCTTGCGGCGGCGCGGGCGATGGCGGAGAAGTCGGTGGCAGACGGTTCAGCTTTTGCGAAGTTCCGTCAGTTGGTGCAGGCGCAGGGCGGGGACGCTTCCTATGTGGATGATCCCGACAAACTGCCGAAGGCGGCGCTCATCGAGGTGGTGACTGCGCCTCGAAGCGGGACCCTGGAACAGGTCCGCGCGAGAGACGTGGGAGAGGCCTCTGTCGCGCTCGGCGCGGGACGCGCCAAAAAGGGCGATCCCGTGGACCACGCGGTGGGATTCGTCATCCATCACAAGGTCGGCGACAAGATTGAAAAAGGCGAGCCGCTCTTTACTGTCCACGCCAGCGATAAAGCGAAATTGAGCGACGCGATCGCGTCTGTCTCGGCCGCGCACGTGATCGTGGATCATCCCGTGCCGCCTCTGCCGTTGTTTTATGAATAAGATGTTCCAGTCCTTGCTTTATTTTTAAGAATAAGGCATACTTGGTTCAGGAGTAATGCCATGGCGAAAGTCCACCTGCGAAAATACAACAGTGAGATCGAAGCGCTGATTGAACGCGGCCAGACAGATGAAGCGGTCGCGCATTGCCGCCATATTCTGAAAACCTTCCCCAAGCATCTCGATACGTATCGCCTGCTTGGCAAGGCATATTTGGAATCCAAGCGTTATCCCGACGCGACCGATATTTTTAACCGAATTTTGATGGCCGTCCCTGATGATTTTGTGTCGCACGTTGGTCTCAGTATCATTGCGGATGAGGGGAAGCAGTTGGACGATGCCATCTGGCACATGGAACGCGCTTTTGAGAAACAGCCGTCCAATGCCGCCATTCAGGCTGAATTACAGAGATTGTACGGTCGCCGCGATGGACGCGAGCCACCCAAGATCCGCTTGACGCGCGGCGCGCTGGCGCACATGTACTATCAAGGCGATCTATATACACAGGCGGTCAACGAGATACGTTCGGTGTTGTCTGAGGAACCCGATCGCACCGATTTGCAGTCCCTGCTGGCGTTGGCTCATTTTCGCGCCGGTCAAAAAGTGGAAGCGTCTGAAGTCTGCTCTGATTTGATCGGCCGGTTCCCTTATTCCCTGGATGCCAATCGCGTGCTCATTGAAATCCTGCCGGGCACGGGCATGGCCGAAAGCGCCAATGTTTACCGTGAGCGCATTGTGGAACTTGACCCATATGCGGCACACGTGCGCGGCTCCATCTTCCAGACGAGCGAAGCGCCCGACGCCGCTGTCAGTCTTGAGCGGTTGGATTACAAAGGTCAGCCCGTGGAGACTGGCCCAGATTGGGGGAAATCCCTCGGCATTGGGCTGGGCGCCGCGGCCGCGTCTGCCGCACAGCCAGAGTGGTTGAAAGGCGCTTTTTCCAGCGAATCAGCCGCGCCCGCATCCCGACCATTTGAAGAAACCATTGAAGAGCCTCATGCAGGAGGTTTTGACTTTGCACAGTCCAGACCTGAGCCTGCCTCGCCCACTTTGAATTTTGACTCCTCTGCCGGGGATTCTGTGCCTCCTGCTTCGGATGGCGAACCCATCCCAGCGTGGATGCGCGAAGCGGGTTGGGGTGAATCGTCCGGCGCGTTTGACGAGTCTTCTGCACCCACTGTGGCAGAAGAGACTTCAGAACCTGCTCTCGAGAAAGCCGACCTGCCTGA
>JAYRVQ010000302.1:0-1861 GCA_041918465.1 Anaerolineales bacterium | reverse complement strand
TGGGAATCCCCGCCGCCGCGCAGGCGCTCGACCTGGATTTTGTGCCGCTTTTCCATGAACGCTACGATCTGGTTATTCCAAAAGAATATTCGGCGAGCCCCCTGCTTGCCCCGCTTTTTGAAGTGATTGCTGGAACCCCTTTCCGGACTGCAGTTTCTCAACTGCCCGGGTATGATGTGAAAGAGATGGGCAAATTAATTTTGGAGAATTGAAATGGCCGATGCATTGATCATTGACGATAATCGCGAAACTGCCGATGCCCTCAAACAAATGATGGAAGTTTTGGGCGTTCCTTCGCGGGTGGCGTATGGCGCCAGTCCCGCCATCTCCACGTTGAGCAGTCTGACGCCGCGCGTTGTCCTGCTGGACATCAACATGCCCGGCGTGGACGGGACCGAGATCCTGGCCTTCCTGCGACGCGAGCCGCGGCTGACTTCCGTGCCGGTGATCATCATCACCTCCGATGATCAGCCCGAAACGAAACAGCGTGTACTGCAAGGTGGCGCGACGGCGGTCATCATTAAACCCGCTGACTTCAATACGCTGGAGCATGCTCTCAAAAAGGCCGGCATCCTGAAGTAACACCTGGATTCACCGGGTTGGGTTCTTTGGCCGATTCGCGAAAGCGGGTCGGCTATTTTTATCCCAAACCAGAATGGTATAATCGCCAACCGCTGACCCAGTTTTCTACATTCGATGGAGTGATATGAAAAATTCCAGGTTCTTGTTAATTGCATTGACACTCGTTGTCATTCTCTCGGCCTGTGGCGGAACATCTGCTCCCGCTACAACGATCCAGCCTGTGCCCGCAGACTATGCAGGCAAAACAAATCCGTTCGGGGAGGAAGCGGCCGCCATCGGCGCGGTGAATTTCAACACTTATTGCGAAGCCTGTCATGGAGTCGCCGGCAGGGGCGACGGCCCGGCGAGTCAGGGGCTTAGCCCCAAACCAGCCAATCTGTCGGATATCGCCGCGCAAGTGGGGGATGATTACTTGTTCTGGCGCATCAGCGAGGGCAAAATGGGGACATCCATGGTGGGATGGGCGGGCGTGTTGGACGAGGAACAGATCTGGCAGATCGTCAGTTTCATCCGCACACTCAAATAGCAGATGCGCCAAACAGAAAACCGGGCGAGGCCATTTTCCAGCCCGGTGTTTTATTGTTTGGCAGGCTGATATAATGATTTTGTGTTTTCTGCAAAACCCGTTTTCAAAATTTGAACTGGAGATCGTTTCATGCCATTGACCAGCGGCGTCCTTGCGCCCGACTTTGAATTGCCCGACGATACCAATACCGCACGCCGCCTGTCTTCCTTTCGCGGCAAACCCGTCATCCTTTATTTCTATCCCAAGGATGATACGCCCGGTTGCACAAAGGAAGCCTGTAACTTCCGCGACGATTATTCCGCCTATGAAAAAGAAGATGTGGTCATCCTCGGCATCAGCCCGGATACTTCCCGTTCCCACGCCAAATTCAAGGCAAAGTATCAATTACCCTTTCCCCTGCTCGCGGACGCGGACCACAAAGTCAGTGAACTTTACGCCGCCTGGGGTCCAAAAAAATTCATGGGACGCGAATACGAGGGTGTTCTCCGCACAACCTATCTGATCGACGCTCTGGGAACCATTGCCCACGTATTCGAGAATGTCCGACCGGCGGAACACAGCGCCGAAGTCTTGGAAGCCCTCCGCTCGCTCTAACCGACCCAAAACCTGTTCGCCGTGACTGAGACCGAATCCACCCGCCTCCTGCAAGCCAGCCTCGCCCTGAGCGCATCCCTGCTCGAGGCAACGGACGAGGAATCCATCCTGCGCTCTGCCATGCGCGCCGGCTGTGAAGTGTTGGGTGCAGACGGTTGC
>JAYRVQ010000301.1:0-3914 GCA_041918465.1 Anaerolineales bacterium | reverse complement strand
TCATCCCTGCAACCCCTCCCACTCCCTCAACTTCTCATCCATCTCTTTCTGGACGCGCTCGTATTTCTTGTCCATAACGACCTCTTTTGCATCGCTAACCAATCTACCGGATCAGTTTTACCCTCATCACCAACCGATCCTTTGCGCCGAAACGATATTTATATTCCTCGTTGCCGCGCATGAAATCGAATTCACTCCGTCCGTGCTCGCAGGCCCATTGCAGGGTGTGGGACAGCAAAACCCAGCCGGGGGATAATTCAATTAACTCGCGGTTGACTCCCGAATTATAGCCCCACAGACGATTGCCATAATCGAAGTTGAACGTGCCCGCGGCTTTCCTTCCGCCCACTTCGAGGAAGGCCAGCCACAGCCAGCCGCCGCGCAGGGCTGTCCGCGCGGTGGCGAGCATTTGATGGCGCATCGGCCCGGTCAGAAAAATTTCCTTGGCGGGGTCCTGGCTCATCAGCGCGAAGAACGCGTCCATTTCGGATTCGAGCGTGGACTCATCCTCGACGAGATACCAGCGCACAGGGACTTCGTGTTCGGCGGCGCGGCGCATCTTTCGGCGGATCTCATGCCGCTGTTTTTTGTCGATACTCGCGAGATATGTGTCGAAGTCCGCGGGGAGGGGGATGTAGGGCGCGGGTTGGTAGGTCTCGCGCGTGAATGTCCAGCCGCGCTTGATGGATTCCGCTTCGAGCGCGGGGAGGGTGGGAGAGGCTTCGGGTAGGTTGTACCAGTCGAGGGCAGACCAACTCAAGGTCCCGTGTGAGGCGAGGAAGTCAAGCAGTCCACTGACGAAGCGCGGCAAGTCCACGGGGCGGACAATCAAGTCCAGATAGTCTGAAATTTCAATCGAACCGAGGAGCAGGAGGGCGGGCTGGTTATCGCGGTTGATGGCGTGGAAGAGGGGCGCGACGCCAATGAGATGGCTGTTTTCCTGCGCGGTGACAACGGCCAGTTCCGCCTGTTGCCATTCGCCGCCGCCGAGGGTTTGCCACCAATCGCGCAGATAATTGAATCGCAGAAAAGGAGCGTCGGTGATGCATTCGGCAAGCATGGCGTCCCACTCGTGAGCCAGCGGCGCGAGGCTTTCAAAGGTTGTGTGTAGTTTGAATTCCATTGGGCCTATGTTTTATGGACCACGGATGAAAGCAATCAACCCAAATCCTTTTGATCCCTTTCATTCGTGGTTAGGATGGTTTTCACAAGAGCATCGAATAAATTTTACCAGTATAATGATACTGACCTTTTGCCAGTTCTTACCCTGTGGTGATGCCGTGCCTATTGACCTGAATATTCTCAGCCTCTTCCGCCTGAACGGACAGGAACAAACCAGCCTGCCCGGCCTGACGGCTTTTGCGCCGCCGCGCAAGGCGGCGCGCGGACGCGAGCGCGAGTCTCTGCTTGTCTCGTTGCTGTTGAATGGCAACACAACTTTTTCCAACGAAGAATACGACAAACTATCCCGCGACGCGGCGGCGGTGTTTCACAACACACATGGCGCGCTGACCACTGCCCTGCGCGCCGCGGCCGAGTCCGTCAACCGCGCATTGCTGGAGCGTAACCTATCCACCACGGGGCGCGGACAATATGCCATCGGATGGCTCACCCTGGCCGCCATGCGCGAGGCGCAACTCACCGTTTTACAGTGCGGCCCCACACACGTGCTATCGTTCAGCGGCGGCGTTATCCGTCACCTGCATGACCCTGCCCTCTCGGGCAAGGGACTGGGCTTGAGCCAAACCATCAACCAGTTTTTTTCGCAGATCCAACTTCAACCGGGCGACCGCCTGCTCGTCTGCCCGAAATTGCCACCCGCTTGGGAACACGCGCTCGGTTCGGACCGCGGCCTGCCCGCGCCCGAGTCCACGCGCAAACGCATGCTGGCTCTCGTGGACGGCGATGTGAGCGGCGCGCTCATCCACATTTCCGAGGGGACGGGGACGATTCGTTTTGCGACGAATGGAACCCCGCCTCCTCCCCCGCCCAAGCCTGTGGATGTCTCCCCGGCTACAGACTCGGCCCCGGCTTTTGTCCTGCCCGAACCCGTGCAGGAGAAGAGTCCTGCCGCGCACGTTGTTGGCCGCCCAAATGAGGAACAACCCTCTGCGTACGCCATTCCGCCCCAGCCCGCGCAAGATGATGAGGCGCTGGTTGAGCAATTAGCCTCCGCCGCGCTGACGCGGCAATTTCCCCCGTCCATTCCACGCGCCAAACCGCCTGAGCCTGAACCAGAATCCACCCCCGAATCCGAGACGGAGGAGGAAGAGGAACCCGAATTCGAAGAGGTGGATGTTTCCTCCGAGCCGCGTCTCTCGCCCGAGGAAGTTGCCCTGCGCCGCGCCGAGACTCAACGTCAGATGGCGCGCACTGCGGTGACGGGAATCCAGGCCTGGCGTCGCGTGACCGAGCGAGTCGGGGTAGTCATCCGCAAGTTCCTGCCGAACCTCCTGCCTGGCGGCGAGTCGGATATATCCCTGCCTGTCCCTGCCAGGGCTTTCATTTCCATCCTGATCCCCATTCTGATCGCGACGATCGGCGTGGTGGTTTACATGCGTTTTGGACGCAGTTCGCAGTATGACACCTATATTGCGCAGGCACAGGTATTGCGTCAGCAGGCCATGAATATGACCAATCCCGTGGAACAGCGCGAGGCGTGGGGCAACGTGCTCCAACGCGTGGCACAGGCAGAATTGTATAACGTGACAAGCGACACTCTTGCGATGAGACAGGAGGCGCAGGCGCGGCTGGATGCTCTGCTGGGGGTGACACGCCTGAATTTCACTCCCATCCTGAGCGCGGGCGCGGGGACCGATATCAGCCGCATGGCCGCCAGCGACAGCGACCTGTATCTGCTCGACGCGGCGCAGGGAAATATTCTGCGCGCCGCGGTAACCGGGCAGGGTTACGAATTGGAAGATTTTGATTGCAGGCCCGGTGTGCATGGCAATTACACGATCGGCTCACTGGTGGACCTGGTGGTTCTGCCCAAGGTGAACACACTGAGTTCGTCTGTATTGGGCGTGGACGCGGCGGGCAATTTGCTGTATTGCGCGCCCGGACAGGTTCCGAAACCATTCCCACTGACCCTGCCTGAAACCAACTGGGGGCGTGTCACCGCCATGACTCTCGACAACGGGAAATTGTATGTGCTCGACGCGCCCGCCCGCGCGGTCTGGATCTACCTGGATAAGGACGGTGTCTTTACCGACTCGCCGCTTTTCTTCTTCGGCAACCAGATTCCCGAAATCGAAGATGCGATTGACATTGCGGTCAACGGCGATGAACTCTATCTCCTGCATGCAGATGGGCGTCTCACTTTCTGCACGTACAGCCGCCAGGACGCCGTCCCTACGCGCTGTGAGTCGCCGGTGAAATTGTTGAATCGCTTCCCAGCCTACGGGGACATGGATGCTTTTGCGCAGGCGCATTTCACGCAGATGCTCCTGACCGGTCCGCCGGATTCCACACTGTTCCTGTTGGACGCGGACGGCCAGTCTGTGTATCGCCTGAGTTCGCGCGGCTTTGAACTACAGGGCATTTCTGGCGCGGTGATTGGCTCTTTCCCGTCCGGTCCGCTCAGCGCGATGACTTCCAGCGCGAATCAGATATTGTATCTGGCACGCGGCGAACAGGTCTTCGCCGCGAACGCCGCTCCATAATTTAGACGACACGCCCGCCCGCTCTACGCGTTCAAGGAGCGCTATGACCAACTCATCTGGAAAATTCTTCGCTTCCTTCGTGGACTTTATCCTGTCCCTGTTCAAAAAGAAAGAACCCGCCCCCGCGCCCGCCCAACCAGCGGGCATTCCCGACGATCCCGATGAACCGGTCGCCATCAGCCTCAGCAAGGTGATGGTCGTCATCTACGATCCAACGATGGAAGATGGGCAGAGACTTTCACAGAAGAT
>JAYRVQ010000300.1:0-2666 GCA_041918465.1 Anaerolineales bacterium | reverse complement strand
GTTATCGGCGTGCTCAGCAAGCCGCGTCCCGCCGAGCCGCCCAAAGAGTGGCCCGCCTGGCCCACCTGGTTCTCGGGCTTCGCCTTCTATCACAATCGCATGTTCGGCGGACTGCTCCTCCTCGGCTTGCTTCTCGATTCCGCCCTGCGTGTCATCCCTGTTACAGCAGACTTCATTGCAAAATATTGGCCACTGTAACTAAAGCATAAAACGCAAAACGTAAAAAGCCTCAAACACTTGGGGCTTTTTACGTTTTACGCATTACGATTTCATCCACATCCAACCATGCCGCCTCATTTTTCAAAACTCCAAATCCGAGTTCTCCCTCAGGCGTGAACTTCGCAAACTGATTATCGATCCAGATGACCAGCCCCAGCGGCGGACGCGGACTTATGGGCGACTCAAACACGAGCGCGTCATCCACCCAAAAAGTGGAGCGCGTCGGACTCCACTCGAAGCGGTATCCGTGCCATTGAGTCTGGTCCACGCTGAGGCGGACTCCATCCTCACCTATGACGCGGCTCGCAAGCCCCCTCAGCCATTTTCGCATCCTGCGCGTAGCCAAGATAGGGAGGGCGATTGGGATAGAAAGGAGCCCAATCGAGGCAAGAAGCGGGGATGGTATCTTCGGCGAACGAAATGCCTGCGCCAAAAATCCGTTCCCTGAAATGGTTTTGGAATCTCGAAGTACTTCGGGATTGTTTTCGAAAGTAGAATTTTCGGATTTCTGACCCGATTTGAACGATAACCAATTTTCCTCCGATGCGTGGAAAAACCAAGTGGCATTGGGAAGTGCCGGCAGTCGAAACGGATTCCCCCCGAACCCAAGCGATAGCCCAAATGGATCGTTCCACAGCCCAAAACCCCACGTCCCAGCGATGGAATTGCTCGAGGCACGTGCGCGCAGGCTCAAGGTCAAGGAAGGATGCGAGGGGAATCGTCCGCGCGGGAGGCGCATGTAGTCATCCAGTTGGGCGAAGCGATAGGCGGACGCGTCGCCCGCGGGGATGTCCATCCGCCAGCCGTTGGGGAGGGGAGTCACATTTGCGCCGCTCGAAAAGCGAGGAACGAGATTCACTCTGCCGCCATAACCCGATTCTTGCCCGCCTTTTTTGCCGCCTTTAGGGATTGCTCTGCACGTTGGAGCAGGGTGTTTGCGTTTGAGCCATGTTGCGGGAAACATGCGATGCCTGCCGAAATGGTGGTTGGATGGAGCCAGTCCTGTGAGGCGCGTTCTACAATGGAGCGCAACCTTTCGCCGATCAACGCGGCTTGTTCGAGATTGGTTTCTGGCAAGACGGCAATGAATTCATCCCCCATGCGCCAGCGGCCGAGAAAATCAGTGGGACGCAGGACGGAAGTCAGCGCGGTGTGTAATTTGCGGATGACTTCATCGCCCGCCTCGTACCCCATGGCGTTGTATCGGCGGAGATCGTCGCCGTCCGCGAGACAGATGCTGAGGGGCCTGTCCTTTTGCGCGGCTTCGCTGAGCGCCAGATCGAGTTTATGCTGGATGGCCAGCATGTTAGGTGAGCCGCTGATCGGATCGGTGTACGCCAGGCCAAATGTGTTTTCTAGCATATAGCCCAGGTCGGTGATGCGCTTTGCCATGAAGACAATGGCCTGCGCGGTTTCGTATCCCATTTTTAAATTCGGATCCACTTCAATGATGTTGAGGGCCTCGTCATCCGCGGTGAAGCTGTGCTTCTCGTTGAGATACTTCCAGACGACGGACGCGTCGAGGCGGGATCCGACGGGGAAGTGAAGCACGGTGACACGCGCCGCAGGCGGTTGCAGGCCGAATTGTTCCGCGTCCCGATTGAGGTGATCGAATAGTTTTCTCGCCTTGTCCGCATGGAATTGATGCGTTTCTCCGACTAGTACTGCCAAAAAATCCTCCCCCGAGATTCGATAGACACCCGCGCCCGTCAAATCTTTGATCGCGAAGCCGAACCAGCGCAACAGACTGTCGCCGAAGGCGCGTCCGCGCGTCTCGTTGATTTTCGATAACTGGTGCACATCCACCGCGATCATGGAGAGAGGCTCGAGGACGGCGTTATCGAAATCGTTGGTGAGCGCATCAGAAAAACTGACGAGGTTGTTGCAACCCGTCAACAGGTCAACGCGGAAGAAGGGGTGGTGTGATTCGGGATTGTCCATTAGCGTCACTTGCCCTTTGTCTTGGGAGGAGGATAATCATACGTCCATTATAATTGCCTGCAATGTGGAATTGTCCAGTTTACAGTTTTGAAAAAAGGAGCGAACATGTTCTACGATGAGAACGAGGCGAAACAGATTGCCGCCTCCATGAATATGGCGATCTATCACGTTTATCTATTCAAGAAGGGCCGCACCTGGTCGCCCGATGAGACTCCAGAGATCGAAGCGTTGCAATCTGCGCATCTTGCCAATCTCAAACATCTCGCGGAGATGGGGAAGCTGGTGCTGAACGGTCCGTTGCTGGATTCGTTCGCGGAGAGCGGGGAGATTCGCGGCATCGGTGTGTTGAAGACAGAGACGATGGCCGAAGCGCGCGAACTGCTGGATACCGATCCGATGGTGAAGGTGGGACGATTGGTGTACGAAGTCCATGCGTGGATGGTGGGGAAGGGTATCCTGCCGTGATTCGTGAATTTCGCGAGGATGATTTCGACGCGGCGACGCGT
>JAYRVQ010000299.1:0-1729 GCA_041918465.1 Anaerolineales bacterium | reverse complement strand
GACGGCGAAGGTGCGCGTCAGGTCGGAGATGTAACCGTCGGAGGTCGCGCCCCAGTCAATGACGAGCAGGTCGCCGCGCTCGAGTTTTCGGTCTGTCGGCGTGGCGTGCGGGTTGGCGGAATTCGGTCCGCCCGAGACGATGGGACTGAATGGCAGTTCGGGATCGGAGCCATGCTTGAAAAGTTGGATGACCAACTCGGCGGCGATCTCCTTTTCAGCCATTCCCATTTTGATGAAGGGAATCGTCGCTTCGAGCGCGGACTGGGCGATCTGCACCGCCCGCCTCATCTTCTGGACCTCGTCCGCGTCTTTGCGAATCCGAAGCGAGGCCAACGCTGATGATGCATCCGGGAACTCGGCTTTGGGCGCGGCGGTTTTGACATATTGATATTCGAGCAGGCGCAGTTGACGCGGCTCAACGCCAATCTTTTTCCCATCCAAATCCAGCGAGCGGATCACGCCGCGGAAGGCCGCGTCCCATTCGGAGGGATTCTCTCCGTAGGGAAAGGGAGTAATGGGGAGCCCCGTCACTTTTTGCATTTCGAGTTCGGGCAGGACGAGCGCGGAAGGTTTACCGGCAGTGAAAAACAAAACGACGGGACGCTCCATGAGGTGGAAGTGCAGTCCCGTGAGATACGTCAGCGTGGGACCAGGATTCAGGATAACGGCGTCCAGGCCGGAGGTCAGGAGTGAGGCGGAGAGTTTGTCAAAGCGGGAGGTGGTCATGTAGTCTCCTAGTCGGATAGTCGGATGGTCGCGCGAATGCGTCGCACCTGAAAGCGAGGATGTGTCCTCAGGGTCAGGTGCGACGCAGCCTCATCCTTTGTAACTGTTGCGTTTCTTCGTCAGCACGGACATGGTGATCCAGTCCACAAGCCAGGGCATGTACCAATCGGCCCAAATGGCGATGTGGTAATACCACGGCATGATGACGGCGCGGCGCGGACGTTTGGCGAGTTCGATGACGCGCTCGGCCACTTCTTCGGAACTCATCGAGCGGAAGTAGCGGCGCAGGGCGGATTTTTTCATGGGATGGTTGCCGGTGTGCTCGCCGAATTCGGTTTTGGCGGGACCGGGATAGATGCCAGAGACATCCACGCCGAAGGGCTGGACTTCGCGGCGGAGCGCGTCGGTGTAGCCGCGTACGCCAAATTTGCTGGCGGAGTAGATGGTGTAGGTGGGCGGGGCGATCCAACCCGCGACGGAGGCCATGTTGATGATGTGTCCGCTCCGCCGTTTGAGCATGCCTGGCAGGACGGCGTGCGTGACCTGGATGACGCCATGCAGGTTGACGTCGAGTTGCGTCTCGATATCGCGTTCGCTGGACATGTTCTCGTGCCAGGCGAGACGTCCGAAGCCCGCGTTGTTGAAGAGGATGTCGATCTGGCCGTAGAGATCGAGGACGGTTTCCACCATGATCTCGATCTCTTCGCGGTTGGCCACATCCACAGGGACGGCAAAAGCCTCACCGCCTTGTGCTTGAATCGAGGCGGCCTGCTCCTGCAAGCGGTCTATGCGCCGCGCGGCGAGGACGACGCTACAACCTTCGTACGCGAACAGCCGCGCCGCGTCCATGCCAAAGCCCGAGGAGGCGCCTGTGATGAGTACAACTTTCCCTTTGAGTTCCATGTTGTTCACCTTGGGAGTATTTTATCCTGATATTGGGATGTTCGATGGTGGGAATTCTGGGGGATATAATACTGAAAAGCAAATAATTGGGAGAGGTATG
>JAYRVQ010000298.1:0-1757 GCA_041918465.1 Anaerolineales bacterium | reverse complement strand
TGCAGTAGGGGCGGACGTATCTGTCCGCCCTTTTTGTTTGCGGAGGAAAATGCACCTCGAAACCATTTCCCATTCTCCATTGCCGAAGGCGTCCATCACTCACCCCACTCCCCTCCTCTTCATCCACGGCATGTGGCACGGAGCCTGGTGTTGGGACGAGTTCTTCTTGCCCTTCTTCGCGGACGCGGGCTACCGCGTCACCGCCCTCAGCCTGCGCGGACACGCGGGAAGCAAGGGACAGATTCGCGGAAGCACGATCGCGGATTACGTCGCGGACGTGGAACACGTCGCTCGCAAATTCGATAATCATCCCGTCCTCATCGGCCATTCGATGGGCGGGTTCATCGTACAAAAATATCTTGAAACGCACAACGCGCCCGCGGGCATCCTGCTGGCGTCCAATCCACATAATGGACTCTGGCGCGCGTTTAGACGCGTCCTCGTCCACGACCCGCGCATCGTCCTAAAGGCGGTTACTACGTGGCGGATGTATCCTGCCATTGAAACTCCCGCCCGCGCGCGCTGGGCGCTCTTCTCGGCAGATTTCCCCGAAGAAAAATTGTTGGATTATCACAAGTATATGAACGATGAATCTTTCCGCGCCTTCATTGACCTGCTCGGACTCAATCTCGCGCGTCCGAAACGTGTCAAGGCCCCCATGCTCGTGCTCGGTGCGGAGAAGGATACGGTCATTTCACAGCGCGATGTCCGCGCCACCGCGCGGGCATACAACACTCATGCGGAATTCTTCCCCAACATGGCGCACGATATGATGCTCGAAGCGGATTGGAAATCGGTTGCTGAACGGATATTGAAATGGCTTCAGGAAAAAGGAATCTAACATGAAAAAATTACTGGCCTTTTTCATCCTCCTGGCTCTGGCATCGCAGGCTTGCGCGTTAAACCTACCCGCGGCGGCCACAACCCCGCGTCCACCTACAGCCAGCCTCGCCACTGCCTCGGTCGTGGACGAAGATACAGCCTCCCGTCTGGAACGACTCGGCGGCGAGCCTTGTCCCGACAGTGATTTCACGTGCGTCACGCTCGAAGTCCCGCTCGATCACTTCCATCCCGATGGCCGCACCCTGGAAGTCACCTTCGGCGTTCTGCCCGCGACAGGCGAGCGCAAAGGTATGTTCGTCACAGCCACGGGCGGACCTGGCACCTCAGGCCTGCTCAGCGCGGACAATTACGTCGCGGCCTTCGACCCCTCCATCCCCGAACAATTCGACATCGTCTTCTTCGACCAGCGCGGCGTGGGACTCTCGGGCGGACTGCAATGCGCGGACGCGGCCGCCGCGTTCTACCGCGCGGACTGGGACGCATCCACACCCGACGGGGAAACTGCTCTCGTTAAAACAGCCCAAACCTTCGCTGACGATTGCGTCGCCGAAATGGGCAACCCCGATTCCCTCGCGTTCCTCGGAACGGAACAGGCCATCGAAGACCTCGAGAGTTTCCGCGAAATCATGGGCGTGGACAAGTTCTGGCTGTACGGTGAAAGTTACGGCACGCAATACGCGCAGACCTACGCCGCCGCACATCCCGATCGATTGGCAGGCTTGCTCCTCGACGGAACCGTGGATTTGACCCTCTCTGGAATCGATTTCTATGCCAGCCAGGCGGGAGCCTTCAACGATGTGCTGGTGAAAACGCTCGAAGCCTGCAACGAAGATGAAACTTGCGCGGCAGACATGGGCACAGACGCGGTCGCGGCGTACGATGAACTAGCCGCGCAACTCAAGAAATCTCCCCTG
>JAYRVQ010000297.1:0-5707 GCA_041918465.1 Anaerolineales bacterium | reverse complement strand
GTCTCTTCAAACAGGCGGCCAGATTCTATTGCGATGGAGGCTTGATGTGCAATGCTGACCAGGAAATTTAATTCCGACTCGCTGAACAGGCCGTTTTTTCTCAGCCTCCACGCATTCATGGCGCCAATATTTTTTCCTCTCAGGATTAGGGGGGCGGACATCATGGTTTCCACCTGATTGTCCTCCTCTGGCGTGCCCGGTACCGTGATCTTGCGAGGATCTTTTGCTGTATTATTTATGATCTCCGGTTTACCAGACGCGACGATATTTCCAGTGATGCCTTCGCCAATTTTGATCGAGTGGGACAGAAGTTTTTCGTGGTACAAGCCCTTGGCAGTAATTATTTTCAACGTTTGATCGTCATCCTGGAGTAAGTATATGGCGATGTGACTGGCGTCGAGAAGATTCAGCGAACGTTGTGCGATCTCGTCAAGCGCGAGACCAATTTCCTGCTTGGTAGCAATAACGTTGGCAATCTCAGCCAGCGCTTCGATGATCTTGGCGCGGCGGCTTTCCTCCTGAAACAGGCGGGCATTTTCTATGGCGGAAGCGGCCTGGTTGGCAAAGACCATTAATCGTTTCGCGTCTTGCCGGGAGAAGAAGTTTGGTTTGTCATCGTCAAGCGCGATGAACCCGATGACGTTTTTTTCCGTCAGAATAGGGGCGAGCAGATGGGAGCGAATCCAGTTTGTTTCAGGGAAGGTGATCCATTCGGGCGCGTTGCCCACATCGGGAATTAACTGGGGTTTGCGGGTTGAGATGGCGTGTTTAAAGTCGAAAACATCCTCGCATTTGAATTGCAATTCGGCGATCCATTTTTCCTGTCCGCGTTTTTCATACCCACGCTGTCGAATGGGGGTGGCTATGCCATTCTGGATCAACATGATCGCGGCGGTCTCGCTGGGAACCACGCGTCCGATGTTCTCCAAAATCCGATCCAGGACTGTATTGAAATCAAGTGTGCTGTTGAGTGCTGATGCAATATCCCGCAACGCCTCGGCCAGCATGCGCTGTTCGCGCTCTGCTTTTTCAGTTCGCAAGCGTTCGATGGCTGTCGCCAGTTGACCAGCGATTGTCATCAACAGGCGTTCATCCTCTTCGGTAAAGAAATCCTGCTTTGTGCTTTCAGCGTTGATGACACCTATGACACGTTTTCCAATGGTCATTGGAACACATAGTTCGGATCTTGTCTTCGAATCTATTTGAATGTAATTTTTTACTTTCCGCACATCCTTGATATTCAACGGTTTTCCGGTGGCGGCGACTTGTCCTGCTACGCCCTTGCCAATCGGGTAATTCCGCATTTGCCTTGGCTCAGAAATACCGCGATAGGATGAGTGTGGGTAATAATGTTTTCCATCATCGGTGATCATCAGGAATCCAAGGATATCCGGGTAAAGGGTATGGCCGATGATTTCAGCAGCGCGTTCGAGCAATTCGTTTTCATTGGCGGCGCGGGTTCCCTCGACAGCAAGCGCGTGAAGCACGGACAATTCCTTCAACTGCCGTTCCTGGGCATCTTGAGCTATCTGCCTTTGTGTAATATCCTGTGCGATTGCAAATACAATATCATGTCCAAAGTATGTTCCTTTAAAAAGGCGAACATCTTTGGGAAAAACCTCACCGTTATTCCGGATACCCCAAAATTCAAATCGTTGTGGAACTCCTTCAAAAGCGCTCTCTAGCGCATGGGAGATAACCTCCAAGTTGTTCTTGCCGGGTGCGCTGAGCACATCAGGCGTTTTGCCGACAAAAAAATCATGCGGGTAGCCATACATTTCAACAGCGCCATGATTAACATCCAGGAAACGGCCGTTTCTATCCTGGATGTATATGGCGTCGGTAATACTGTCAAACAACCCGCGATAGGTATTGGCTACTTCGCCAAGCGTATCCAGGGCTTCTTTCTTGCTCGTGATATCTAGCAGGAATCCCTGCCAGTAAAGGGGTTTCCCCTCTTCGTCACGAATTAGCGTTGTCTCTTCCTGAATCCAGATCGTTTTACCCTCTCTGGTGATCATGCGGTATTCGGCATTGAATGGATGTCCGCTTTCGTTAATGAGCGATTCTTTTTCCAGCACTTCCTTCCGATCATCGGGATGGATGCTGTTTTCCCATAGATGTAGATCCGCGATCCATTCTGCGGACGTATATCCAAGTACCTTTTCCACTTGCGGGCTGATGTAAAGCGTCTTTTGTTCCCCTTCCGCAGCATCCATAAATACTATGGCGGGAAGGTGTTCCACCAGGGCGCGATAACGCCTTTCGCTCTGTCGCAAGGCCTTTTCTGCCCGGGTCTGATGGGTGATATCGTAAAACATCGACATGATGGCCTGCTGGCCATCCACTTCGATGATTTCGTAGAACGCGATTGTTTCCAGCACCTGGCCGTTAGCGGTGATGAAAGGGGAATTCTGACGGAGCATGGATTTGCCGGATGTGGTGAAATCGTGCAACCATTTAGCCCGTCCCTCTTCGCTTAAAAAACCCAACTCCGTTCCGGAACGCCCGATAACCTGTTCCCGCTGAAAACCTGAAAGCCGCAAGTAGGCTTCATTGATATCCAGAAAGACCCCGTCTTTTAGACTGGTGATACAGATGGCGATTGGACTGGCCTGAAATACCTTGCGGAAACGCTCGTCACTCTGGCGGATATTTTGCTCTAATTTTTTTTGTTCGGTAATGTCAACAACGGTCCCGTGCCAGTAAAGCGGATTCCCGTCCGCGTCGTAGACGAGTTTGGCCAGGTCGCGCAACCAGACAAGGTGTCCATCCTTGTGCTTGATGCGGTATTCGATGTCAAAAGCTTCGCCGGTTTGGTTGGTAAGTTCATTTGCCTGGATAAAGCGTTCCCGATCGTCCGGATGGATCGTTTGCACCCAGTTTCCGTTTTCCTTCCACTCCTCAGCGGAATAACCGGTGATCTTTTCGATTTGTGGGCTGATATAGAGACTGGTATTCAGGTTGTTCAGTGGGGCATCAATATAGACTGCCACCGGAGCCTGTTCCAGGAGGACGCGGTACCTGGTTTCGGCATCTCCCAGGGCGGTTTCTGTCTTTTGGGCGGTAATGTCCCGTACAAAACCCGCGTAATACACCACTTTCCCAGTTTCATCGCGGACAGCGCGTGCATCACAGGACGTCCATATGATGGTCCCGTCTTTTCGTTTGTTCTGGGATTCAAAGTTGTTGGCGACCCCGTTTTCTTCCAGCAACTTTTTGAATTGTAAGCGGTCTTTCTGCCTGACGTAGATCTGCCGCGTTATGTTCGTCACCGACTCGGTCATTTCCTCTGGGGACGAAAACCCATAAATTTTCGCCATTGCCATATTGACGCGCAAATAGCATCCTTCGGGTGTGGACTGAAAAACTCCCTGGGCGGTCGTGTTAAAGATATGCTCGTAAAATTCTTCGGCCGGACTCATAAAAATATTATAGCGCAGAAGTATTCTGATGCCCGGAATTAGCCATTTCAAAAAGGTTGCGTTTCATAAGCGCAATTTTTGCCAGGTTTGAGCTAAAGCGGATTTCATATTGTCCCCCTGAACACGGAAACTCGTGATGAAAAGAAACGACGCCTTTCGGCGTCCATCTGAGTGAGCGTTTTTTTGAGGCGTCGACGGGATTCGCATCGTCCCTTTAACGGGGAAACTTGTGATGGCGAAAGAAAAACGCCTCCCGGCGTTAGAGGCGTCGACGGGATTCGAACCCGTGATGAGGGTTTTGCAGACCCTTGCCTTACCACTTGGCCACGACGCCGATTTAAAAACAAGAGCGGGCGATGGGATTCGAACCCACGACCTTCTCCTTGGCAAGGAGACGTTCTACCACTGAACCACGCCCGCGATTTCGGCCTTGCGTTCTGGCCGGGAGTGCCGAGACCCAGGATCGAACTGGGGACACCGCGATTTTCAGTCGCGTGCTCTACCAACTGAGCTATCTCGGCCAGACTTATTCGGTTGTTAAGCGTGCGGAATTTTACTAGCGGATGAATGTATTGTCAAGCAAAGATTTTTACGGGTATAATCCCGCCTCGTTTCACCGACCTGACACCTGATACTTGACACTGGAGAACCCCTTGAGCCGCGTCATTAATCCAGATTCTGCGGGGAAAGACCGCCCCCGACTGACCAAAGCCATCGTTCTTGCCATTCGGGAATTGGCGAAACAATCCGAACCGACACCTGCCGCGCGCGACCTGGCCGCGTTCATCTCTCTGGCGTTGGCCGCCATTGCGGACGGGATAGACGCGTCTGTGGCCGCGTGGGAGAAGCGTGACTACTGGGTGAAGGCCGATAAATTCCGCATGGATTGGATGTGGGCAGGGGCGACCGCCGAGAAAATGAAATCGGCGGTCCTGGCCGACGACTGGGGTGCGATTGCCATGCTCCTGCCGCAGGTCGCGGGGAAACTGGGCAAGATTCAGGTCAGCGATAACCACCGTCTCGGAAAACCGTGGGAAGGCGCGTACAAAAAACTTAAGATGTAATTCAAAACAGGCGCATCTGCTGGATACTTCGCTTCCCATTTACCAACACAAAGGGCGCAGCGCGCTGGACTGCAATCCCAAGTTTTCTTAAATGTGACAGTTCGCGCAGACATCCCTCGCGCCGCGCTTTTAGAATCGCTTCGGCTCCCTTCGAACCGATGCCCGGGACGCGCATCAACTCGCGTTTCTCTGCCCGATTAATTTCCACGGGCCGCTCAGACAGGTTTTGCCGCGCCCACGCCAGTTTGGGATCGGACGCGAGCGGAAGATTTCCATCACCCACGAAGGGAAGTTCCTCGAGGTCGAATCCGTAATCTCGCAACAGGAACGATGCCTGATAGAGTCGATGCTCGCGGAGCGGATTCACCGCGGCTTTGTTCTCGAGCGGCGTATCGGGAATGGGGGAGAACGCAGAAAAATACGCGCGGCTCAAGCGGACGTTTTTGTGCAGCCACTCGGTGGTCGTCAGCAGTTCGAGATCGGATTCGTCCGCGCCGCCCGCCACGAATTGAGTTACAGATGAGGGCCAGCGCCCGTTCCAGCCTTTGTAGGCGGGGACGCTCCGCCGAATCTCCTCCACCCATTTCAATGGCTGGAGCAATTCGTCGAGGAATTGTTTGTGCGGAGCAAGTCGCGCCAGCCGATCCGTGTTTGGCGCTTCGAGGTTGATCGAAACGCGGTCTGCAAGTTGCATGGCGCGATAGACTTGATCTTTCTCCGCGCCTGGCATGATCTTTAAGTGGATGTAGCCGCGGAAGCCGAGTTTGTTTCGCAAAATGTCGGCGGTGTCGAGCAATTTGTCCTGCGTGCGCGAGCCTCCGCCCGCCAGCCCCGAACTGATGAAGAGTCCCTCCGCCGCGCGGGATTGATTCAGTTTGGCGAACAGGTTGGCGAATTCTTCGGGCTTGAACGTGGCGCGGCGAAAATCCCGTCCCGCGCGGAAGGGACAGTAGAAGCAATCCCGCTCGCAGGCGGAGGAGAGGAGCGTTTTCAGCAGGAGGATTTGTTTACCGTTGGGGAGTTGCGCAGGGTGGACGAAGGCCTGGTCTTTTTCTTTGGGCGTGAAGCAGGCGGGATGAACCACATCGTCCTGAGCGGAGGGTATTACCGCAGTCGAAGGACGATTTTCCACATCCGCTTCGAAGGACATTTGAGAGGAGAGCAGTTTCAGTCGTCCGATTGCGTTCATGAAGTAATATTAGAACAGATGGGCTAAAT
>JAYRVQ010000296.1:0-2234 GCA_041918465.1 Anaerolineales bacterium | reverse complement strand
TACGCGTCCGCAAAAAAGGCGTACGAGATGGCAGGCATCGGTTCCGCGGAGATTGACGTGTTCGAACTGCACGACGCGTTCTCCATCATGTCCGCACTTTCGCTGGAGGCCTGCGGATTCGCCGAGCGCGGCCAAGGGCCAAGACTCGGCCTCGATAACGAGATCAACCCCAAAGGTCGCGTGCCCGTCTGCACGCGGGGCGGATTAAAGGCGCGAGGGCATCCCGTCGGCGCAACTGGGATGTACCAGATTGTGGAAGTCATCCAGCAACTACGCGGCGAGTGCGGCGAAACCCAGGTGGCAGACGCGAGAATCGGCATGGCGCAGAACATCGGAGGCTCGGGCGCGACCATTTTGACCCATGTTTTACGGGTCGAAAATTAGCCCTTCAAAGGCTTGCCGCTCACCTGTTATTGTTTTATACTTTTGGTAACAGCGGACTTACTAGTGAAAGGATGTCCCATGTCCAACGAAAAACGGAAAGTTGCCAGACGAAATTTCTCTTACTATATGCGCGTCATGGACGAGACGAACGGGAAACTGGTCGGCCACCTGGCTGACATCAGCACAGGCGGTTTCAAACTGGATTGCTCGACCGAAGTCCAGGTCAATAGAGACTTTCGCTTGCGCATCGAGTTGACCAGTGAGGTAGCCAATAAAAGCTACATGGTTTTTGCCGCCCGCAGTAAATGGTGCCGCATCGACCCGCTTGACCCGTTATCATTCAACGTCGGATTCCAGATCACGAACATGGCTCCCAGCGATTTTGAAATATTCTCGCGCATGTTCGAGAAATATGGCTCCAATCAACAGCAAAGGTCGAGCACCGATTATTTGTGGAAGTAACCACAACCATCTCGATTTTCGGAGACCCGTTTTTCCTGCCGCAATGGGGCATTTCGCAGGAAAACGGGTTTCTACGTTAAAATCGGCTTTATGAAATACAAAACCCTCCGATCCATTGTCCGCTTCATCATGAATCTCATCGCCGACGTGGAAGTGACCGGTCTTGACAAACTCCCCGAAGGCAATTTCATCCTGGCTGCCAACCATCTCGGACGACTGGATACGGCCATCCTGTTGTATGCAGTGGACCGCGAAGACATCATCATGCCCGTGGCTGAGAAATACAAAAACCATCCGCTTTTCGGCGCAATCGGTCGCGCGGTGAACGCCATCTGGTTGAATCGCTTCGACGCAGATTACGCCGCATTTCGAGAAATCCTGACGCGCATGGAAAAAGGCGGACTGATGGTCATCGCGCCCGAGGGGACGCGCTCGAAAACCGAAGCATTGCAGGAAGGCAAAATGGGTGTCGCGTTCCTCGCCAGCAAGAGCGGATACCCCGTCCTGCCCGTTGCGCTGACAGGTACGGAAGACCGCCTCATCGTCCAGAACTTGAAGCGGTTTCGCCGTTCGAAGATCACCGCGCGCGCTGGTGAAATGTTCCGCGTCAACGTTCCGCCGCGTGGACGCGGCCGCGAGGAATCCATGCGCGCCGCCACCGACGAGATCATGTGCCGGCTGGCGGCTGAGTTGCCCGAAAAATATCGCGGCTTTTACGCCGATCATCCGCGCTTAAAAGAATTGCTGGAAGCGAAACAACATGCGTAATTTTCTCCGCTGGCTCATCCGTTCGCTCATCCGCCTCGTCGCCCACGTAGAAATACACGGTTACGAGCATCTCCCCACCGAAAAAAGTTACGTGCTGGCAACCAATCACATCGGCATCCTGGATGCCATCCTGGCATTCTACGCGCTCGACCGCTGGGACATGTACATTCCCGTTGCCGAAAAATGGGAAAATAACCGCTTCCTGAATTGGCTGGGAAAATATTTCAATTTCGTATTCATTGACCGCTTCAATCCTGACATCAAGGCTATGCGGAAACTGATCCACTTGATGGAAGAAGGCAACGTACTTGCCATCTCCCCCGAAGGAACGCGCAGTCGGGTTGGTTCGCTCATCGAGGCCAAGCCCGGCGTCACGTATCTGGCGACCAAATTGAATTGTCCCATCCTGCCCATTGGCCTCACAGGCACGGAAGACAAGGTGATATTGGGAAACATCAAAAAACTGCGGAAAAGTCACATTACCATCACTGCGGGTCCGCATTTCAGACTCCCACCCCTGCCGCGCGAGAACCGCGACGAGATGCTCAAGCAATACACTGACGAGATCATGTGCCGCATCGCGGTATTGCTTCCCGAAAAGTATCGCGGGGTGTACGCGG
>JAYRVQ010000295.1:0-1889 GCA_041918465.1 Anaerolineales bacterium | reverse complement strand
TACAACGAATCGCAGCATCTTGGACGGTTGCTGGAAGGAATTGCCCATCAGACCGTCAAAGATGTGGAAGTGATTCTTGTCGACTCGGGTTCCACAGACTCAACGGTCGCCATCGCAGAATCACACGGCGCGCGGGTCGTGCACATCCGTCCCGAGGAATTCACTTTCGGACGGTCGCTCAATTTCGGGGTCCGCGAAGCGACGCGGAAACTGGTCGTCATCGCCAGCGCACACGTTTATCCCGTCTACCCCGATTGGCTGGAGTCGCTCCTGCGTCCATTCGAAGATGACAAGGTAGCGCTCACGTATGGAAAACAGCGCGGGCCAGACGCCGCGAAATATTCCGAACAGCAGGTCTACCATCAGTGGTATCCCGAGACGAGCAAGCCGAATCAAGAGACGGCGTTTTGCAACAATGCGAATGCTGCGATACGAAAAAATTTGTGGGAGAAGCATCCCTACGATGAGACGTTGACGGGACTCGAAGACCTGGCCTGGGGCACATGGGTCAGGGAGCAGGGACACGCCATCGCGTATGTTGCCGAGGCGGAAATTATTCACGTCCACAATGAGACGCCGCGCGGCGTGTTCAATCGCTATCGCCGCGAGGGGATGGCCTTCAAGCAGATCCATCCCGAAGCGCATTTTAGTTTGTACGATCTCGCGCGCCTGACGGCAATGAATATTTTCAGCGACCTGTATCACGCGGCGCGTGAACGCGTGCTGGCAAAAAATCTGGCTTCGATCTTCTGGTTTCGCACCATGCAATTCCACGGGACGCGCATGGGCTACCGCGAATCGGGGCTGGTCACGCCGCAGTTGCGCGAGACATTTTATTACGCGATGGAAAGAAAGAAAAAAGAGGGGGAGAAAAGAAACGTGGAGCCGATTCGATATAAAGAATAGAGTTTAAAAACTGAAGTGCTCAGATAGTTGTTATCAACGCTTCAAACACTGCTCTATTTCCCCGACAGCTCCACCACGAACATCTCCAACGATAAATCCAGCGGCGTCGCGCTCGTCTTCGCGGCCTCGTCCATTTTGAGCAGGCGGCGATAAACGGCTTCGAGCGTCTTCATCGTGAACCGTCCCGCCTGCGCGAAGATCTTCCCCGCCACAAACGGATGGACGCGCAGCGCCTCGATCACATCTGGCACCATGCCGTGCTGCTCGATGATCTCGCGCGTCTGGATCAGCAGGCGGAACTGTCGGATGATCATCGGGAAGATGGCGAACGCGTCCTGCTCCTCCAGCATTTTTCGCAACATGGATTGGGACTGTTTACCATCGCCCGCCGCGAGACTATCCACGAACGCGAAGATGTCCACCTCCGCGGTCGAGATGCACACCGCCGCCACATCCTGGATCTCGACCGGCCGCGCCCAATTGACGTAGGCCAGCACCTTGGCGATCTCCTGCGCCGCCTGACGCGTGTCCGCGCCGACCAACTCACCAAGTTTGTTCGCGGCTTCGGGAGAGATTTTTCCACCCTGATTTTTCATCTCGTTGACGATCCAACCTTTCATGTCATTGGGACGCGGCGCCATGTGCGCTTCCGCTTTGGCATCGGCCGTCTTGGCGGCCCATTTCACCAGCCAGTGTTTGTCCGCTTCTTTCAGCTCGACGGTTTCCGTCATCACCAGCAATGTAGTGGATGGAATCTTGCCGAGGAATTCCCTGAATTTGTCACGCGGTTTGCCTGCCCCATATTTCTGCGACGGGTTGGCAAAGATGACCAGGCGCTTTTCCGCGAGAAACGGCATCGAGTTGACGGCGTTGTTCAGTTCCTCGTCGCTCGTCAGGCGCGCCTCGAGACGCGAGATGTTCATGCCATCCTTGTCGGTCTTCGCGGAAATGTCCGCGATGCGACGGGAGATGGCGAATTCGTC
>JAYRVQ010000294.1:0-1731 GCA_041918465.1 Anaerolineales bacterium | reverse complement strand
CCTGGCGGTGGTGGCACGGACGCGGGTGCGATGCATCAGCAACTCGAAGGCATCCCCGCGCTTTCGATCTCTGTCCCTGGGCGCTATCCCCACACTCCCGTTGGTTTGTGTCGCGTGAACGATTGGCAGAATACTTTGCAATTGATTCACGCGGGGTTGTCGCGCATGACGCCCTCATTATTGAAACGATAGAAATCCCTTCCATCTCTTTCATCTGTGGTTTAAAGGTATCCATGAACGGACTCATCGCTCTCCTTGGCTCTGGCGAATATCTCCCCGTGATGGATGAAGTGGACAAATTCATCCTCGCGCACTGCAACACGAACGGCCGCGTCCCGCGCGTGATCTGCCTGCCGACCGCGGCGGGACGCGAAGGCGAGCGTTCGTGGGGACGCTGGATGCGGATGGGCGAAGATCACTTCCGCCGCCTCGGCGCGGACGTGGAGTCGCTCCCCGTCATCGACCGAGTCTCAGCGGACGAATCCGCGCACGCGTCTGCGGTCGAGTCTGCGGACCTTGTCTATTTTTCGGGCGGCGACCCGAATTATCTTTTCCAGACGATGAACGGGAGCCGCGTCTGGGAGGCCGCGCAAAAAGCCTTCGCGCGCGGCGCGGCTTACGCGGGATGCTCCGCGGGTGCGATGATCCTCGCCAAATCCATGCCCGATTTCCGCCGAGCCGGGTTTGGGACACTTCCCGCGTTCGGAGTCGTCCCTGCCGCGTTTATCATGCCGCACTTCGATGCTATTCCGATTGTGAGACAGCCGTTGGTATTCGCCCTTCAGAGACAGTTGAAGGACGGTGAGTCCCTGCTTGGCATCGACGAGGAAACCGCCCTCATTGGCGCGCTCGGCGGTCGCGAAGCATGGCGCGTGCATGGACATAAGACTGTCTCGGTGATTTCCCACCGCGAGAAGCAGGTTTTCCGCGTGGGCGAGGAAGTAAAACTGTAATTATCCTTTCACTGCCCTGAGCGGAGGGTCGAGTAGGCGGCGTTCTTCCGCCGTATCGAGACCCGAAGTCGAAGGGCAACTATATGTAACAGTACTTGCACATGTAACCCGTCCTTCGACTACGGGAGTACCCTCCGCTCAGGACGGCGGTTTTCTTTCATCTTTCATCTTTGTATTCCAGGACTTCCATGAAAACCCTCCTCAAAACCCTCACCCAAATCCCTGCCCCCTCTGGCCGCGAGGACGAACTCCGCGCGGCTGTCCAAAAAATGATCCAACCCTACGCAGACGAAGTCCGTGTGGACGCGCTGGGCAATCTCATCGCGCGCAAAGGCAAAAAAGCCAAAGACGGCAAGCGCATTATGCTGGCCGCGCACATGGACGAAATCGGCATCATCGTCTCGCACGTGGACACGAACGGGTTCACACGCTTCAGCACACTGGGCGGATTTGCTCCGCATCGACGCGTGGGGACGCGCGTAAAATTTCTCAATGGCGCAGTGGGTGTCATTGGCCTCGAGCGCGACGCCGAGCAAAAAGACCGCGCTCCCAGTCTCGATAAATATTTTGTCGACATGGGCGTCACCAGTCAAAAGGATTCGCCCGTCAAAGTTGGTGACACGGCGGTGTACGACTCCACTTTCATCGACCTCGGTGACCGCGTCGTCTCGAAGTGTCTCGATGACCGCGTCGGGGTGGCGCTCCTCGTCGAAAGCCTCCGCAACTTCAAGTCCAGTGTGAACGAAGTTTGGTACGTGTTCACCGTCCAGGAGGAAGT
>JAYRVQ010000293.1:0-20175 GCA_041918465.1 Anaerolineales bacterium | reverse complement strand
TTCGAAAACAGGTTCACATTACCCGATCTTGTAGCCGATCTTCCGCAGGAAATCTTTGCGCCACGCAATGTCCTCCGCGCCTTCCACGCCTTTGGGCGCGGACCCGTCCACCACGCCGAGGATGCCGCGTCCCTGTTCGGTTTGTGCGACCAACACCTCGGTCGGGTTGGCTGTGGCGCAGAAGATGCGCGCCACCTCGGGCACAGACTTGACTGCGTTCAACACATTGACGGGAAAGAATCCCTCCGCGAGGAAAATGACGAATGAGTGTCCCGCGCCGACGGCAAGGGCGTTCTTTTTCGCCAGTTCGATCATGGCCTCATCTGTCCCGCTCCAGCGCACGAGACACTTGCCCGGAGCCTCGCAGAATGCCACGCCGAATTTGATTCCGGGCACCGCGTTCACCAGCGCCTCGTGGACATCTTCCACGGTTTTGATAAAATGCGACTGGCCGAGGATGAAATTGATTGGTTCGGGTTTTTCGATGGATACGGCCTGAATTTCCATTTTCGTCTCCTTGGTTTCATTTTATGATACAACAACAGCAGTACGATGTACATGTCAAAACCATAACGGAGTCTCCCATGCGCAGAATCGTTTTACTGATTACCGTTGTCTTGCTCCTGTCCGCTTGTGCGCTTTTCCCGGTCACGGCGACCAGCACTCCCGTCCCGCCGACCGACGCGCTCACGGTAACCCCCGTCCCTCCAAGCGAGACGCCCGTCCCCGCGGTCATTTCCAGTCCCACGCCCGCTCCATTGGTCCCGGATTTTGAGCATATCGTCGTCATTGTCTTCGAGAACAAGGAATTTGACAGGGTTATCGGTAACCCCGACATGCCTGTCTTCAATCAATTTGCGAACGACTATACCTTGCTCACACAGCATTACGCGGTCACCCATCCCAGCCTGCCCAATTACATTGCCATGGTCGGCGGCGATACATTTGAGATTGATCGCAATTGCGAGGACTGTTTTATTTCTGCTCCGAGCCTGCCTGACCTGATCGAGACCAGCGGGCGGACGTGGAAAACGTATCAGGAGGATATGCCCCGGCCATGTTTTGTCGGCTCATGGGGAGACTACGCTCAGAAACACAACCCGTTCATGTACTTCGACCCGATTCGACTGGACGAGGCGCGCTGTGAGCGGACGGTCCGCCCGCTGCCGGATCTTTATTCGGATCTCGCGGCTGGCGCGCTTCCGAATTTCGTTTTCATCACCCCGAACCTGTGCAACAGCGCCCACGATTGCTGGCTGGGAATCACGGATGAGTGGCTGGGAATGCAAATGGAATCCCTGCTTGGTTATTTCGGCACGCACAGCCAATCTTTCCTCATCATCCTCACATGGGACGAGGGCGATAGCGACGCTTCGTGTTGCGGCCTGCCCGAAAAAGCAGGCGGACGGATCGCCACTGTCTTGATCTCACCAAAAGTCAAAAACGGATTCGAGGATGCCACTCCGTATACACTCTACTCGCTCTTAAAAACAATCGCCGAGGCTTGGGGACTCCCATACCTCGGCCATGCGGCGGATGATAGCAACGCGCTCATCGTCGCGCCGTGGAAATAATATTTACTCGTTTATCACATCCCCGCTTTGCCCGCCGCGTTTTTCCACGAGACGGATGTTTTGGATGCGCATCGTCTTTTCGGCGGCTTTCGCCATATCGTAAACCGTCAGCGCGGCAACAGAGACGGCGGTTAGCGCTTCCATTTCCACGCCGGTCTTCCCCGAGGTCTTCACCGTCGCGGTGATGACCACGCCCGGCAGGGACTCGTTCAACGCGATTTCCACGTCCACTTTGGAGAGGGGGAGCGGATGGCAGAGGGGGATCAGGTCTGAGGTCCGTTTTGCGGCGGTGATGCCCGCGATCTGCGCCACGGTGAGCACGTCCCCTTTTTTGAGCGCGCCATCGCGGATCAGGTCGAAGGTTGATTTCTGCATTAAAACTTCACCCTTCGCGATGGCGATCCGCTCGGTGACGGGTTTGTCGCCCACATCCACCATACGGGCGCGGCCGGTGGAATCGATGTGCGTAAGTTTTGGCATGATGGAATTATACCCGCGTGTCTCCAATTATTTTCCGTGCAAACCCGCGTTCATCCGCGTTATCCGCGTCCCATGCTTGAAATGATATAATCCCCCCGCCATGCTTTCCACCGCGCAATCATCTTATACCGTCACCATCCCCGTTTACGAAGGTCCGCTCGCGCTTTTGCTTGATCTGATCGAGCGCGCCGAATTAGACATCACTTCTGTCGCGCTGGCGCAGGTCACGGATCAGTACCTGGCGTATGTGCGCGCGTTGGAGCAGGTGACCGCGGACGAAATCTCCTCGTTCTTGGTTATTGCTTCCAAGTTGATCCAGATCAAATCGGAAGCATTGTTACCGCGTCCGCCTGTGCGCGAAGTTGGAGAGGCGGATCCCGCCGAAGACCTGGCGCGTCAACTGCGCTTGTACAAACGCTATAAGGAAATCGGCGTCTGGCTGGAGGATCGTCAGAGCCGAAACCTGCGAACCTTCCTGCGCGTCGCACCGCCGCCCAAGGTGGAAGCCAAACTCGATCTTTCGGATATTACACTGGCCGACCTGCTGGAAGCCGCTGAAAGAATCTTCGCGGCGGAGCAGGAAAAACAATCGCTGGGGACGGTCATCACCGCGCCGAAGATCACCATCCGCGAAAAGATCGAGTTGATCGCCACGCGTCTACGCGTGGAGCGCGGCGCGACCTTCCGCACATTGCTGGGAGAAAAGCCAACACGGTTGGAAATCGTTGTCACGTTTTTGGCGTTGTTGGAACTTGTGAAGCGTTATCGCGTGCAGGCGCAACAGGAATCCCTGTTTAGTGATATTGCCATTCAACCGTTGGAGGAATTTCAGGAGGGGGAGGAATTTGATCTGGAGTTCGAGTAAAGTCAGTCATCAGTTTTCAGTGGCGGCGTGGAAGCGTCGCCTTTTTGATTCCTTTTTCGAAGCAGATGCCCCGCCCAAAGTCCCGCGAGCGCGCCCAGATTGTCGAAAATCAAAACGTCCCAGGGTGAGGCGTTCCGTCCGGGCACAAAGGATTGGTGGAGTTCATCCGATGCGGCGTAGGTCACAGCCAATAGCCACGCGAGCCATGAGTGCTTTCCGTACATTCCGTGCCAGTAGGCTGTCGCAAGCAATCCATAGCCCAGCGCGTGTCCAAGTTTTTTGATCGAAAAATCTAATCCGCCAAATCTCGGCATTTCTGCAGAGGGGATGGAAGATAGGCCGAAAATAACGGCCATTAGAAACAATGAGGGGAGCCAGCGCTTGAGAATTTTCACCCGTTACATTTCCTGGAAACTGGAGTAATATTGTCCAAATTCGCCAAAGGAGGCAGTCATGAAACAAAAACTCGACACCATCCTCGAAAAATGGAATTTGCTCAAGCACCCATTTTATCAGGCCTGGAGCGCGGGCACCCTGCCGGTTGAAGCGCTTCAGGTGTACGCCCGCGAATATGGCAATTTTATTTCCAGCCTGCCGCGCGCCTGGGAGACCTTGAATGATTCAGAGACAGCCGTTGAGGAACGCGAACACGCCGAAATGTGGACGGGCTTTACCGCGGCTGTGGGCGGGTTCACCGCGGACGCCTCGCTTCCGCAGACCCTCAACCTGGTCCGCGCTTCGGACGTGTTATTCGCCACCCGCGCGACGGCGCTCGGCGCGATGTATGCCTTTGAAGCGCAACAGCCTGCCACCGCCAAATCCAAACTTGATGGGTTGAAAACCCATTACAAGTTGCCGCAAGGTGTGGAGCCATATTTCGAAGTCCATTCTGCGAACTGGCACGAATCGGAAAAGATCCTGCGCCAAATTGAATCCCTGCCTGCGGACGAGCAGGCGCGCGCCCTCGCGGCCTGCGATCAAATGGCTGCATCCCTTTGGGACGCGTTGACGGGCATCCACGATGCCACTTGTGTAAACTAGCGTCTCCAACCAACCCCCGTTTTCACTTTGAAAACGGGGTTCTCTTTTGCCTTGCCGCTCTCGAACCTGTGTGCTATAATGCGCCGTCGCTAAACAGAACCCACGTAAGGATGAAAGAATATGTCTGACCAGATCATGAAATCGTTCGAAGCCGCAAACAACGAAAAAATCCCCGCCCTGCGCCCTGGCGATACCGTCAGTGTTCACGTCAAGATCAAGGAAGGTGACCGCGAGCGTATCCAGGAATTCAAGGGCATCATTATTCGACTTCGCAAAGGCGGCAACGAATCCTCGTTCACTGTCCGCCGCGTGGCCAGTAATGGCGTCGGTGTGGAGCGCACATTTCTGCTCCGCTCCCCGCGCATTGACAAGGTAGTGGTCGAGCGCCATAACGTCATCCGACGCGCTCAGTTGTATTTCATGCGCGGCCGCACGGGCAAATCCGCCCGCCTCAAGCAGAAGTTCGACTAGTCTGACGAAGACCCTAAGGGTTGTGCCCTTAGGGTCTTTTGATTCCTGAAGTAAGAAAGATAAATGCAGAAGGAAAAGTAATGCCTCGACCTCTGATTGGAATTACCGCCCGACACGCACCCACTACTCAGGGACTCCCGGCTGTGCAAATTTTGCGCGCTTATGTTTCCGCGATTGTAGAGGCAGGCGGCGCGCCGATTTTAATTCCGCCTGACCTGCCCGAAGACGGCTGGCGCTCTCTTTTGGATCGATTGGACGGCATCCTGTTTTCAGGTGGTGCAGACATTGGCCTCGAACATTTCAACGGCGAGCCGCATTCGACTGTTGAGGTGGAATCCGTTCGCGATGCCATTGAGATTCCACTCTTGCGCGCGGCTGTGGACGAGAATAAGCCCTTTCTCGGCATCTGTCGTGGTTTACAGGTAATGAACGTAGCGCTGGGTGGATCGCTCTACACTCATATCCTTGACCAACTTCCCAACGCGCTCCAGCACGATTGGCAGGATAAACCGCGCGATACGCTTGCGCATCCCGTCCGCGTGGAGGAGGGGACGCGGTTGGCGGAAATCCTGGGTGTATCTGAATTGCATGTCAATAGTTTGCATCATCAGGGTATAAAAGACCTGGCTCGAAGTCTAAAAATCAGTGCTTTCGCACCCGATGGTCTGGTGGAAGGAATTGAATTGCCCAGTCATAAGTTTGCTCTCGCCATCCAGTGGCACCCTGAATGGATGACGAGTCACCAGGAAATGCGAAATTTGTTCAAGGCGTTTGTGGATGCTACAAGAGAACGATGATCATACACGAACCAGTTTGTTATAAAAAAATGGCCGACTCGTCAAAACAAGTCGGCCATTTCCTTTTCATGGGGCGGTGGTGAACTGGAATGGCAGGGACCAGGGACTCGGTCCATATAGACCGTTGATTCTGACGCGCCAATAATAGATCGTGTTGGGCGTCAAGTTAAGGCCGTGAGTATAGGAAGTGGTAAGGACAGTCTTGTTGATCACAACCGTTGTAAAAGCGCTCACTTTGGACACCTGAATCGTGTACGAGGTGGCCCCTATGACGGTTTGCCAGGTAAATGTGGGCTTCAGCACAATATTTGTGCTCAGGTTTGTCGGGTTGAGCAGGGTCGGCGCGGCGTAGGCCGTCCGTACTATGCGGACAGCAGACCATCCGCTGAAATCGCCCGCGGTGTTCAGGGCACGGACACGCCAGTAGTACGTGGTGGCAGGTATCAGGTCCGCGAGAAGCGTGAAGTCTGAATCGTTGATATCGCCAGCGGCGGTGGTGTACGTTGCGGCACTCGCGAACGTCAGGGCGGTGTCAATCTGGAATTCGTAACGGTCGAACGCGGTCCCAATCGCCAGGGTGGAATTGAGCCAATCGAAAGACGGGCGCAGGGTTGCCATCAACGCGTTGTTGAGGGGAGTTTTTGGACTCGGGGCAGTGGGTGGATTGCCGGTAAGGAATATCCGCACCTGTGAGTAGGCGCTCGACCATCCCAATCCGTTCGCCTTGACGCGCCAGCAGTATTCTGAATTTGCAGCCAGGTCAAGGGTGGGGATGTAGGAGGTTGTGGTGACGGTCCTTCGGAAAAGTGTTGTGGCGAAAGACGAGCAATTCGCTGAATTGGTCGCTTCCAATACGTAACTGGTTGCGCCCGTGACTGCTTCCCATTTAAAAGTTGGACGACGCGTGTGGATGTTGACCGCGGACTCTGGTACAACATTCCCCGGCTCCAGAGAGTTGGGACCGGGCGTGCTGGTTTTGAAATTCCACCACGAACCAGAATTGGCATACGTGGTTCCGAACGCGTTGTTGGCGCGCACTTGCCAATAGTAAGTAGTGCTTGAGTTCAGGCTGGGTAAAACGGCTGATGTGGATAGGGTAGAGTTCCAACTTGAATCGCAGGTTGCGTTGTTGCTTGTATCGTAACAATACTCATATGATGTGGAACCGTTGCTTGTGCCCCATGTCAGGGTTGCGCCGGAAAGTTGAACTGTTTGCCCGGTTATCGGACTAATCTTGTTGAAAGCGGCCGGTCCGATGCCCGGCGTGGTGATGGAGACTTGATATCCGGTGGCTGTGGATGCGGAAACATACACTGAAATGCCGTTTAAGGAATCGGTGAAGGTTTCTCCAACTGTCCACATTGCCCCGGCGTCACCGGTATTGCCGTTTCCGTCCGCATCGATCACGTAGGCTGGACGCTCGCGGGTGGTGTTCACTTCGTGGATAACAACTGCCGCGCCGGGTAGTTTTACATCGTACCCTGTCTTGCGGCGTACCTCAACAGTGTAGAAATGCGTGTTGGACCCGCCGATGGAAATTTGCGCAATTTTGTAATTGGAAGTCTGCGGCAGGGCCAATTGTTCGAGAGTAATGTTCTCCGTGCCGCCAGTTGGGATAAATTTTTGATTGGCTGGAATCCATCCGAGGATGTCTTTATGGTAGGAAATGGTGTGCTGGCCGAGACAGCCATAAGTGGCATCGGTGGAATTGCCGCAGTCTGACCAGGTGTCGCTCATCACATCCCAGCGGTTGTCGTAGGTTTGCCCGTAGTTACCAGATGAATGAGGCAGGCCAAATCCATGTCCCATTTCGTGGGCGATGACTGTCACATCCGCATATCCCCATGGCGGTTCCCAGGTCATCCGCCAGAGTTTGGTGACGCCATCCAGTGTCATGTAATTTGAGCCGCCCCAGGCGTAGCCATCCAGTTCGGCGTTAAACATCAGGTTGATGCCAACCACGTTTGCAAAATTCACGTAGGGATCTGCAGCTGCCGTGCAATCATTGGCGGCACGGTCAAAGTTGAGGCTGTTATTGTAAACGTAATAAGAGCGAGGTTGCGGAAGAACGTACCAACCCACGGCTGTGCTTCCAACGACATTGACCGTATTGTAGGAAACTTCGCGCCAGTAGTGGTCCAGCCCGGGCGAGGAAGCGCCGTACATTCCTTGAAAGTATGCCAAATTTTTCGGCTCAGTTGCATAGTCGCTGAACTTGCACATGATCGAAACCCATGGCTGGGACCCGCTCACCAACCCGGATACATCCTCGCTAGCCGACTCGCTCAACAGGGAGAGCGACTCTACCTTGAAAGCGACTCCTTCCCCGCTGATAGTTGATACCCTTGCCCAATCCCCGCGCACGCTGACGCGTTTTCCGTTCAAGGCAAGAACGCCACCCAGGGATTGTGCCAGCGCCTCATCGAAAATCAATTTGTGAAGGTCGCCATTGTCTGTTTTCAAAGAATACTGCATGGAAGTTGAGCCATCTGACGCGTCTCCCCAAACGATTGTGAACCACCCGCTCAACGATTCTGGACTTGTTGCCTGCACTGATTTCGACGGAACGAATCCGCCGAAAAGTAATGCCGCAAAGAGAACGAGCCGTAGAAATTGGAATTTCATTTATTGTCTTCCTTCCCGCTTCAACTGGCTTGGAGTTTTCGGCTAAAGCGTTGTTTTGCAAACCATATTGTATTCAATTGTTCGGAGATGGGGATACCCAAAAGAACCATTTATCCTCAAAAAAGTCAATTCCTAATAAAAGTGAAAGCCTTGCATCTCTCTTGCAAGGCTTTTCTCTCGTCAATTACCACTCACTGATTACTGATGACTGGTCACTAAAAACTGCCTATCACCCTCGCCATATGCCGCGCGTGCTTGAGATACAAATCAATACGGATGTTCTCATTCGGCGCGTGGGTTTTGGTATCGGGATAACCCATGCCCGCAGTGGCGACGGGCAGTCCCAACACGTGGACAAAGGGATGGTTCGGCCCTGATCCGCCGACCAGCGGGACGAGGCTCATCGGTTTTTCGTAGACATCCTTCGCCGCGTCCACGACCAGTTTGATGAACGGGTGATCTGGATCGGTGCGCGCAGGCGCGTCTCCGCCGAGATCGGTGATCTTTACATCGCTAAATCCGAGGCTGTCCAAATGAGCGCGTAATTTGCCGAGGATATCTTGCGGGTTCTGGTCCGGGATGAGACGGAAATCCACCTTGGCGGAGGCGCGGGCAGGCAGGACGGTCTTTGAGCCGGGACCCTGATAGCCGCTGGTTAATCCGCAGATGGTGCAGGTTGGCGAGAAGACTTCCTCGATCTTCAGTTCATCCCCGCCTTTCAAGCCCTTGATGAAATACGGCACGCCGTAGCGCGCTTTGTATTCCTCGGTTACATCCGCCAGTGCAGACATGAGTTGGCGGTCGCGCGCGGAGGGCGGTTTCACATCATCGTAAAAACCGGGGATGAGAATCCGCTCGTCCGCACCTTTGAGCGAATTCAGCGCCCAGACCAATCGCCACGCGGCGTTGGGGAAGATGCTTCCACCGAGACCAGAGTGAACATCTGTCGAGAGCAAGTCCACCGAGAGCTCCACATATTGGATTCCGCGCAGACCGAGATATTGCATGGGGGTATCGGTATGATCCACGCCGCCGAATTCCCAAACGCACGCGTCCGCTTTGAGCAATTCAGTATTCTCGTGGATAAACTTTGCCAGATTCACGCTGGCGGTTTCTTCCTCACCCTCCACAATGAATTTTACATTACAGGGTAATTCACCCTCGGCCAGCAACGCGTCCAACGCGAAGAGCCGCGCCACGAAATGCCCCTTGTCATCGCTCACGCCGCGTCCGTACATTTTGCCGTCACGGATCTGCGGCTCGAACGGTGGCGACTCCCATAACTCCAGTGGCTCGGGTGGCTGCACATCGTAGTGATTGTAAAACAGCAATGTCTTGTTGCTCTTCCCTTTGCGTTCCGCCACCACCACAGGCGAGCCCGCCGTCGGATAAATGTTGGCAGTGAAGCCGCGCGCCCGCAACATTTCCGCGACCAACGCGGCGCACTCGTTCAATCCGATCTTCTGCGCGGAGATGCTTGGCTGGGCGACCAGCCGTCCAAGCTCGAGCAGGCTTGCGTCCAGGTTTGAGGCGAGGAATGCGTCCGCTTTTGAGTAATCGTTCATGTCGTCTCCTATTTAAATAAAAGTGGAATTGAGGCCGAACCCGCGTAGGCGAACATTCCCATTTTGATGATCTGTCCGAACCAACAGAAGAGCAGGAATTTCCAGATGGGCATTTTCGACACGCCCGCCGCGACGCCCGCCAGATCGAAAAATGGATTCGGGATGGCCGACAGAACGAGCACCGCCCATCCGCCCCATTTCTGGACCCAGGGCTGGACGCGCGCGTACGCGGCTGTGTTCTCAACGACGGCCTGCCCGCCAAAACCCGCGAGGTATCCGCTTAATTCACCGAGCGCGCCGCCTGTGCCTGCCGCGAGCGCCACACCAAGCGGATGGAATATGCTTCCCATTGCAAACACAATGGCCACACCGGGCGCGGGAAGCAACACTGTTGCGTTTGCCAGGAGGGCGATGAGGAAGATGCCGGGATAGCCGTACGCCGCGAACTCATCTATGCGCTCGCGAATCGAAAATACGTACGCACTGATGCCGATGACGGCCAGCACCGCGAGCACGCGCAGGATATTTGTACTGGTTTTCTTGTTCATCGAAATAGTTTGTGCGCGGGCGCGTCGCATTCTCTGCAGGCGTCAGCTTTCGATGATTTCGATACTCTGAATTTTCACGCCGGGGTATTCGGGTCGCTGAGGATCGCGCGGTTTGATCGCCATCAACACATCCATGCCTTCGATCACCTGTCCAAATACGCTGTGACGATTGTCAAGATGCGGAGTGGGGACGTGGGTAATGAAGAATTGCGAACCATTGGTGCCCGGTCCTGCGTTAGCCATGGAGAGCACACCTTGCTTGTCGTGTCGCAGGGAAGGGTGAAACTCATCCTCGAATTTGTAGCCTGGGCCGCCAGCGCCGGTTCCGGTTGGGTCGCCGCCCTGTGCCATGAAATTGGCGATGACGCGGTGGAAAATGACACCTTCGTAATATCCCTGACGGGCGAGGAAGACAAAGTTGTTGACGGTCTTCGGTGTTTTGTCCGCGAATAGTTCAATGACCATTGTGCCTACATCGGTTTTCATGCGGGCGGTATATTTTTTCTTCGGGTCAATTTCCATGGCGGGCGGTTTGTTCCATTGCTTGGGCATTTGAAATCTCCTTGTTGTTGGCTATTGGCTGTTAGCGCTTAGCGCCTGGCTAACCGCTAATTGCTAAACGCTATTTTTACTTCAATAGAGCCTCGATGCGCGCTACCACCATATCCAGCGCGGCAATGTTCATCCCACCTTCGGGAATGATGACATCCGCGTAACGTTTGGATGGCTCCACAAACTCGAGGTGCATCGGGCGGACAGTGGCAAGGTACTGCTTGACCACCATCTCGACGGTGCGCCCGCGCTCGGCAATGTCGCGTTGAATGCGTCGGATAAGGCGGATGTCCGAATCGGTATCCACGAAAATTTTCACGTCACAGATATGGCGCAGAGCAGGCTCGACAAAGATGAGAATGCCTTCCACCAGGATTACGTTACGCGGTTGGACCGTGTAGGTCTGTTCTGTGCGGCTGTGGTGGGCAAAATCATAGATCGGAACTTCAATCGGCTGTCCACTTTTCAATTGTTCGATATGCCGGATGAGCAATTCGGTTTCGAGAGAATTAGGATGGTCGAAGTTGACCTCGGCGCGTTGAGTTGGGGGTAATCCGCTCAACTCTTTGTAGTACGCGTCGTGTTGCAGAAAGGCAATTCGAGACGGGCCAACACGTTGCAGGATTTCCTGCGCGACCGTAGTCTTGCCTGACCCCGATCCGCCCGCAATGCCAATGACAAGGGGAGCAATATGTGTCATGCCCTGATTATACCCGCCCCAAAAGAGAAACCAGGTTTCACGAAGAAACCTGGTTTCTGAATACTCGCTAATTGTTGGCAGAACGTTCGCGCCACCAGCCCGTCAGTGCGCGCCAGATCGGACAACGGTCGTATACGCCAGTGAATGCAATTACCGCTCCAAGTGCAACAATAAACCAGTTGACACCATTAATCCCGAACAGGGCAATAACGGTCCCGCCCGCGAGTCGAAGGATGCGATCCAGGGGGCGGATGGCAAGTTGTATGTTGGCCTGTCCGTTTGCAAGCGCCTCGAACATGGAGCGGAAATTCTCCCGGCTTTGCATTCCAGTGAAGCGGCCTGTCTGTTTCCCGTTTTGGTAGAGAAGCACGGTTGGAATCCCATAGATTTTCAGTGACTTAAGCACTTCCGGGCTTTCGTCCGCGTTGATTTGCCAGAGATCGACTTTGCTTTTGTATTCATGCTCCAACTCTTCGAGGATGGGTTTGGTGACTCTGCAGGGGCCGCACCACGGTGCCCAAAAGTCAACCACCACAGGTCGGGTGCGGGATTGCAGTTGCCGGTCAAATTCGATTCGGTTCATTGGTTGTCCTTTAGTTACTTTTATCTTCCGATGCCTTGTGGAATGAAAATATTACATACCCTGAAATAAATGTGACAACTTGACAATAAAAAAACAGCCCATTCCATAAATTGGAATAGGCTGTTGAAGAGTCTTGGTTGTTTACATTCCAGCCAAATAGGCCAGACCGACAACTCCTGGACCCGCGTGGTTTCCCACCACAGGGCTGACTTCAGTGAAGATACTTTCGGTCGCGTTTAGTTCCTTTGTAGCGCGGTCGAGCAGGGCGCGCGCTTCATCAGGTGCGTTGGCGTGCAGGGACGCGAGATGGATGGTGGACTGTCCTTTGGTCTTTTCAGCAATCAGTTCAAGGATACGGTTCAACGCTTTGCCTTTGGTGCGGATGCGTTCCACGGCTTCCACGCGGCCGTCTACTAGTGCGAGCACAGGTTTCATGTTCAATGCGGTGCCGATGAGTCGTTGCGCCCCGCCGATGCGTCCGCCGCGGTGAAGGAATTCCAAAGTATCCACAGCAAAGTAGACGCCTACATGGTCGCGCGCTTTTTCGGCAACGGCTTTTGCCTCTGCTACATTGGCTCCACCTGCAACGGCACGGGCGGCGGCCAGTGTTTGAAAACCCATGGCCATGGCCGTGGCGCGGCTGTCCAGAATGTGTACTTTTTCCCGTCCCTGGCTGAGTGCCTCCCGTCCCTGGATGGCCGACTGCACGGTCCCGGAAAGTTTCGAGGAAATAAAAATCCCAAGTACATCAAAACCCTTTTCAATCAGTCCGCTAAAGATGTTCTGCATGGTTATGATGGGTACCTGAGAGGTTGTCGGCATTACTTTGGTGGTCTTGAGGCGGGCGTAAAATTCATGCGGTTGAATGTCAATGCCATCATTCAGGATTTCTTCTCCCCAGATGAGAACAAGGGGCGCAACAATGATGTTGTACTCATCGATCAGATCTTTTGGTATCCAGGCAGTGCTGTCGGTCACGATCGCGGTTTTAGACATGGGTTCCTCCCGAAAAATGGTGAAAAGATTTCTCAAATCGTGTTAACCCCCTTGCCGTCAAAAAAGTTTCGAGGATTTCATTAAAAAGCTCATGGTATAATATGCCGCGCAAGCAAGTTCGCATAACTTTTTTTGGAGGAGCCCACTTTGGCCTTCAACCCATTAAACTGGCTTTTAGGCCTGTTCTCTCTCGACATTGCCATAGATCTGGGCACCGCGAATACCTTGGTGCACGTTCGCGGCAAGGGGATTGTCATTAATGAGCCTTCGTGGGTGACGATTGATAAACGGCTTCGCCAGCCTCTCGCGATTGGACTGGAAGCCAAAGAAATGGCCGGGCGTACCCCAACGAATGTTGTGGCTGTGCGTCCATTGCGGGACGGGGTTATCTCAGAGTTTGATGTTACACAGATCATGCTCGAATATTTTATCGGCAAAGTACATGAACAAAGTGTTGTGCCGTTGCCGCGCCCGCGCGTAGTTGTTGGAATTCCCACCGGGGTGACAGAGGTGGAGAAGCGCGCCGTCTATGACGCGGTCATGGCGGCTGGAGCGCGGCAGGCTTTTTTGATCGAAGAACCGATCGCGGCCGCGCTGGGAGCGGGTCTGCCCATTGGCGAGATTCGCGGCAGTATGGTGATCGACATCGGCGGCGGGACAACCGAAGTAGCGGTCATGTCCATGAGCGGGGTGGTCGTTTCCAGGTCCCTGCGTGTGGCGGGCGATGAAATGGATCAGGATGTTGTCCAGTACCTGCGAAACAAATACAACTTGCTGATTGGCGAAGGCGTGGCGGAGCAGATCAAATGGAATATCGGTTCTGCCTATCCACTGCCGACGGAAAAAACGATGGATGTGCGCGGCCGCAACCTGGTGACAGGATTGCCCGAAACGATTCAGGTTTCATCTGTGGAAATGCGAGAAGCGCTGGCTGTATCCGTGCAAGTGATCGTGGACACGGTCCGCGATGCGCTGGACGAAATTCCACCGGAGATTGTTTCCGACCTGATGGATGTTGGAATTTGTCTGGCCGGCGGAGGAGCGCTCTTACAGGGACTGGCAGAGCGCCTATCCGATGAATTAAAACTGCGCGTCTGGGTCGCGGAAGATCCGCTTACCTGTGTGGCGCGCGGTGCCGGAATGATCTTTGATGACTTCGAAACCCTTAGCCGCTATTTGGTTGGATTGGAGCGCGGCAGTACCCGCCACACCGCGTGACCTGTCCGTGCTTACCTAAAAAATGAGAGATGTACTTTCCCGTTCGTTACAAGCAACGATTATTTTTCTGGTGATAGGGGGCATTTTAGCGCTGGCTTTTGGCGGCTACTTCAGTTCGGCATCCAATTGGTTCACCAGTTCCCTTGTGGACGTGCAAACCTGGTTTTCCACGCGCTACGTTGCCATTCAAGATTTTCTGGCCGCGCCGCGTGATGTCACATCCCTGCGCCAGCGGAACGCCGAACTGGAATCTGAAGTGGCGGCCTTGCGCGCCCAGGTGATCGAGTTATCCGAACGCGCCAGCCAGGTGGACACCCTGGCGGCTCTTGTGGATTATTCGCGCGCCAACCCCGAATCCCGATATATTGCCGCAGATGTGATCGGGCGGGACCCGAGTCCGTTTCTCCATTACATCATCATCAACCGCGGCTCGAACGACGGCATCCTGCGCGGTATGCCGGTGGTGACAGACCAAGGACTGGTCGGACGTGTGGACGCGGTCATCGCGGACGCGGCCCGCATCCAGTTGATCACCGACCCGCTATCGGCGGTTAATGTCCGATTGCAGAATTCGGATGTGGAGGCGGTTTTGAGCGGATCTGTGACAGGCGACTTATCGCTGAACCTGATCCCGCAAGATGTGGCCGTGGAGGACGGCGATCTGGTTTTGACTTCGGGCCTGGGTGGCGGCTATCCGACGGACCTGATCATCGGACAGGTGGCCAACGTCCGCAAGCGCGAAGCGGATTTATTCCAACAGGCATCGGTCCAACCAATCGTGGATTTTTCGCGGCTTTCCATTGTTCTTATTATTACCAATTTCCGCCCGGTCAACATCGAGCCTCTTATACCTACCATAACCCCATAAACAATGCGCCATCTTGTTGCCTTTCCCATTTTGGCGCTGGCTGTGATTCTGCAATCGGCCATCGTCAGCCGCATCGGCCTACTATCGGGTTACGCCGACCTGGTACTGGTGATCATTGTTGCCTGGGCATTGCAGGAGGGTGTGACAACCGCCTGGCATTGGGCGATTGTAGCTGGTGCAATGACCGCCGTCGTCACTGGCCTGCCCTGGTTTGTGCCGTTTGCGGGTTTCTTGGTGGCTGTGTTCCTGGCACGGATTTTACAAAAGAGGATCTGGCAGGCGCCTCTCATCTCGATGTTCACAGTTACCTTTCTTGCTTCCTTGTTTTTCTATTTACTCTCCTTTGTTGTAATTAATTTTATAGGTGCGTCGCTTCCTCTGGGCGACACGTTTAGCTTGGTTGCCCTGCCTAGTTTGTTGTTGAATTTATTGCTGGCCGTACCTGTTTATTGGTTGATGCGCGACTTGGCCCAATGGGTTCATCCCGTCGAGGAGGAAGAATGAGTTCCGGTCCAGTATCACAGCCCATTTTGGAGCCGCGGCGCATGTGGCTTGTATACGCCGTGGTTTTGGGAGTGCTTTTCCTGCTGGTTTCGCGGTTGTTGACGTTGCAGGTTGTAGAAAACGAGAATTGGCTTGGTCAGGCAGTGGAAAATTATACAACCAGTATCAGTGAGCCTGCGCCGCGCGGCATCATCTATGACCGAAATGGTTATGTGCTGGCGCGCAACCTCGCGTCTTACAACGTGGTTATCACGCCCGCGGAACTTCCAGATGACGATGCCGATATTCAAAATATCTATCGCGAACTTTCTGTATTGGTGGATATACCGGTTAATCAAGGAACTGTTGAGGAAGCAAAACTCTTTGCGGCTTGTGTTGAAGGTCCGGGGATTGCCCAACTTGTGGAATTGGGCGATTCGCTTGCACCATACAATCCGGTCAAGATAAAGTGTTATGTGGATGAACAGGTTGCAAGGATAGTCAGCGAACGGGCTGTGGATTGGCCCGGCGTTTCGGTGGAAGTGGAGCCGATCCGTGACTATCCTACCGGTTCGCTGACCGCCAATGTGATCGGTTTCCTCGGCCCCATCCCCGCTGTCCTGGAAGAGGATTATCGCGCCCGGGATTTTGTTCCGGGACGCGATAAGGTGGGTTATTCTGGCGTGGAACTTTCCTTGGATGAAATTCTGCTGGGGAAAAATGGTAAACGCATCATTCAGGAAGATGTGGCTGGGAAGGAATTGCGCAACCTGGAACCGCCGATTGCGGCAGTTCCGGGGAATAATGTTATTCTGACCATTGACACCCGCCTGCAATCGGCCGCGGAGGCCGCGTTGGTGAATGAGATCAAGGAATGGAACGCGTATTTTGGGCAGGAGCGCATCTCCAGCGGTGTTGTCATTGCCATGAACCCAAAGACGGGTGAAGTGATGGCAATGGTCACTTATCCGACTTATGAAAACAATCGCATGTCGCGTTTTATTCCGGGATACTATTATGAACAACTCAGCCAGGATCCACGACGTCCGCTTTTGAATAATGCCATCTCCAGCGAGTTTCCACCAGGCTCGACTTTTAAACTTTCCACGGCCACAGGCGCGTTGAGTGAGGGAGTTGTGTCGTTGTCTGATACCATCGAGGCGCCGGGCAGGCTATTACTCAAGGAAACATTCACGGCCAATGAAGCAGGGATCGAGCGTCCCTTTGTGGACTGGACCTATAACCTGAACGGTGTGATCAACGAAGAAGGCTTTGGCACCATAGATTTTTTGCATTGCATTGCCTACTCCAGCAATGTCTGTTTTTACAAACTAGGCGGCGGTTACAAGGATGAGATTGTCCAGGGGCTGGGTATTGAACGCCTGCGCGAATACGCGCGCGCCCTTGGATACGACCAACCCTCCGGCATTGCGTTGCCGGGCGAGCAGGGAGGCTTGATCCCCACACCGCAGTGGAAGCGTATCAACAAAGGCGAGAACTGGTCTACAGGCGACACGTACATTGCAAGTGTGGGACAGGGCTATGTGCTTGCAACGCCTTTGCAGGTGTTGATGTCTGGCGCAACGATCGCCAATGATGGGAAGTTGATGCAACCGACCATCGTTCGCGAAGTGCAAGACAGCGAGGGAAAAGTGGTTGAGAAGTGGTTTGACCCTGTGACCTTCGAAATAACCGATACTCAATCCAGCGCGACGAGTTATCAGATCTCGCCATTTAATCCCACCGCGAAATGGGACATCACCCAGACACCTCTCATTCGCGTATGGAATTGTGAAGGTCCGTACTGTTCTGAGACGGACGATTTTAAGACTGTGGATCCTTTTGTGGTTCAGAAAATTCAGGAAGGCATGCGCCTTGCAGTGATCGACAATCAGGGAGGCATCCGCCGCGGCACATTGAACAAAGTCTTTGGCGACCCGGTCAAATTCCCGATTGCCATTGCGGGCAAGACGGGTACCGCCGAATATTGTGATGATGTAGCGCTCAAAGCTGATCGCTGTCAGTTTGGTGCCTGGCCTACGCACTCATGGACGATTGCATATGCTCCCTACGAAGACCCTGAGATCGTGATCATGGCTTTTTGTTACAACGGTGGCGAAGGCGCTTCAGTGGCCGCGCCCATTGTGGCGCGTGTGATGCAGGCTTACTTTGAGATCAAAGCCATTGACTTGGGCGGGGGCGGCGGTTGATGGGACATGCTATAATTCAGCCATTGAATTTCCAGTTAAATCTTGCAGGGAAAGCCAAATGAGCGATCCCAATTCCTTGATCCAGATCAAGGGTTTGCGCGATGGATTGCTGGTTTCACTGGGTAACGCCTCGTGGGACGATTTGCGCGTTGCCCTGATGGAGCAGATCGAAGCGCGGCGTTCCTTTTTTCAGGGAGCACGCGTCGCTCTTGACGTGGGAAGCCAGATTCTTCACGTCAATGAATTATCCGAATTGCGGGATACGCTTTCGGAACGTGGCGTGAACCTGTGGGCGGTCGTCAGCGAATCGCCGACCACCGAGAAAACCGCCCAATTGCTTGGGCTTGCCACGCGCATCTCGAAACCGCGCCCGCAGGAATTGACTCGTCCACCCGCGGAGGAGATCGGCGAGGGGACCGCCATGTGGATTGGGCGCACTCTCCGCTCGGGGACGCGCATCGAATTTCCTGGACATATCGCGGTGCTGGGAGACGTTAACCCCGGCGCGGAAGTGGTGGCTGACGGCAGTATCCTCGTCTGGGGGCGGGTGCGCGGACTTGTCCACGCGGGGGCGAAAGGCGATGAGACGGCAGTTGTGTGCGGGCTGGACCTGTCAGCGGCGCAAATCCGAATCGCTGGCGCGGCAACTGTCCCGTTGGAAAGAGGCGGGGCTGTCCGTCCCGAAAAAGTATTTTTGAAAGACGGCGCTTTGCAAGTCGAGCCGTGGCAGTTTAATCAGTCTTAAGGTGAAGCATGGGCGCTCAAGTTGTAACAATCACTTCTGGAAAAGGTGGCGTTGGAAAAACCACCGCGGTGGCAAACCTGGCTGTGGCTTTGGCCGCGGACGGGGCGCGCGTTGTCTGCATTGACGGCGATATCGGCCTGCGGAATTTAGATGTGGTGATGGGGCTGGAAAATCGAATCGTCTACGATGTGGTGGATGTGATCGAGGGACGCTGTCGCCTGCGCCAGGCGATGATCCGTGATAAGCGCCTGCCCGAACTGTATCTCATTCCTGCGGCTCAAACGCGGGACAAATCGGCGGTCACGCCTTCGGACATGATACGCCTGTGCAAAGAATTGCGCAGTGAAGTGGATTGGGTGCTGATCGACTCGCCCGCGGGAATTGAGCGAGGTTTCAAGAACTCCATCGCCGCCGCAGACCGTGTGCTGGTTCTCACCAACCCGGAGGTCTCGGCGGTGCGTGACGCGGACCGCGTGATCGGAATTTTGGAGGCTGAGGAAAAGGGCACGCCTTCGCTTATCATTAACCGGCTCAATCCTGTCATGGTCAAGCAACACGATATGCTTTCTGCGGACGATGTGCTCGACCTGCTGGCCATCAAATTGATCGGGATCGTGCCCGAAGATGAAGGTGTGATTGTTGGGACAAATCGCGGCAATCCTGTGGCGTTGGAACCAAAAAGCAGGGCGGGACAGGCTTTCCGCAATATTGCGAAACGCTTGAGTGGCGAGGATGTGCCTTTCCTGGACCTGGATGCAGGGACAGGCTTATGGGCGCGCTTGTCCAAGTTGGGGAGGAAATAATGTTCAACTTTTTCAAACCCAAACGGAGCGCGGCGAGCGCCAAGGAGCGCTTGCAGTTGGTCTTGATCCATGACCGTACCGACCTGACGCCCGGCGAGTTGGACGCGTTGAAGGATGACCTGCTGGTTGTCATTTCGCGCCATGTGGATATCGATCCTGAAGCTGTGCGTATCGGGCTGGAACGTGACGGTCGCTCCCAGCGGTTGGTAGCCGACATCCCTCTGAGGAGCATTGCGCGCCGCCGCGGTGGATAGTGTATGTTCCGCGGAATTTCCTGGCGTCATTTTGATTTCTGGCTGTTGGGCGTGATCGTGCTGGCCATCGCCTTTGGCGTGGCGATGATCCGCTCGGCCATCGCGGGGAATGAGGAGATTGCGCAGTCAGTCACCCGACAGATCCAATTTGCGTTTATTGGTCTCATCGTAATCTTGCTTGTGGCGGCAATCGATTACCGCTATTGGACCGCGCTTTATATCCCCATGTATATCGTAATGATGATTCTGCTCATCATGATCTATATCAGCGCCCAGCCGCAATTTGGCGCGGCGCGCTGGTTCCAGATCGCGGGTCTTTTCATCCAACCCACGGAATTGGCAAAAGTAGTGGAAGTGTTGATTCTGGCGCGCTATTTCGAGCAGACAAAAGACCGTCCGCGCGACCTGAAATGGATTCTCGGAAGCCTGCTGTGGGTCTGGGGGCTTGCCATCTGGATTCTGCTTCAGCCTAATCTGAGTAATGTGATCGTGATGATGGTCATCTGGGCGGCGATGATCTGGATCGGCGGGATTCAAATCAAACACCTGCTGTGGGGCGCGCTGATCGGGATCATGGGAATTGCGGCGGCATTTCCGTTCCTTGAACAATACCAGCGCGACCGCGTGTTGACCTTCCTGTTCCCCGACCCGAACGCCACGTACGGCGCGACCTACAACGTGCAACAGGCATTGATTGCCATCGGCTCGGGCGGATTGCTTGGTCAGGGATATGGTCACGGCTCTCAGGTGCAGTTGCGCTTTTTGAAAGTCCGCCACACGGACTTTATCTTTTCCGC
>JAYRVQ010000292.1:0-1781 GCA_041918465.1 Anaerolineales bacterium | reverse complement strand
GGTTTTTCGAGCAGGTCGAGCGCGGCGAAGATGTCGGGGACGAGCAGGTCGGCGGCGAGGAGAGTTTCCACTGCCACGCCTTCCTGTGACATGACGCAGATGCCAAGCGCGGCGGCTTTAAGCATGGACGCGTCATTTGCTCCCTGTCCGATGGCGATGACTGAATCCGCGCCGAGCTTTTTCACGTAATCGGCTTTTTGTTGCGCTTCATTCCCGCCTTTGATCCTGGTCGCCGTTAAATTAAGTTGCGCATCAATGACGGCCTGCCGTCCGTGGGTATCCGCGGTGAGCAGGTGGATCTGGAGCCGGTCGCGCAGGACGCCAATGCGTTTAATGAGTCCGTCGGACAGGATGCCGTCGAGGGCGAGGGTGCCATTCACATCCGTGACGAGGTGTTCGATCCGCAGTTCACCGCGGCCGGGGATGGTCAATTCGATCATGGGGCAATTATACAACATGGCTTCCCCCTGATTCCAAGATTGAAATCGGCTACAGATTTTCGAGCTTTAATCCCGTAACTTTCGCCAACCTTGCCAGCATTTTAGGGCCGATTTCTTCGTTATCATGAAAAGCAAAAACTACATCAGGCCAATTCTGTCTTGTGAGAATTTTATGGGAACCAGTCTGCCGTTTGACGCGCCAGCCAATCCGCTCCAATGCGGTGAGCAAACGTCTGGCCTTGATGGTTTTCCAATCGCTCATGCCATTGAGAAGGAGAACATCAAAGCCGGAACGTTTTCCCCGTTCTCCAACCTGTCAGCAACGACTCGCAAAGCCAGAGCCTGGGCATGAGCAACCGCATCATCAGGGTCTTTTCCATAGGTCAACACGCCGGGAAGTTCTTTAACTTCTGCCAGCCAGCGGCCATCTTCTTCCTGTTCATACTCAACGGTAAATTTCATTTTGATTTCCTTTCCGTCTGCGCTTTTAGTATAGCACAACTGGATTACTCCACCACCACCGACGCAAATCCCAGCCCGTTCGGGCCGACATGCGCGCCGATGACCGTGGTCACGTTGACCATGAGGATGTCGCGCGGCAGTTCGCGGCGGGACTCGTCCATGAGGCGGGCGAGGAAGTTCCGCGCGCGGGATTCCGCTCCCGTGTGCAGGATGGCGAGACGCTCCAGCGGTAGTCCTGCTTTCAGGAACGCGGCCATGCGCTCGTTTGCCTGCCCCGTTGTCCGCACCGCGGCGACAGGTTTGAGCACGCCGTCGGTCAGTTCCACCAGCGGTTTGATGTTGAGCATTCCACCCAAAATGGTGATCGCGGCAGGGACGCGTCCACTGCGGCGGAGGAAATCCATCGTGTCAAGCGCGGCCGAGACGTGGAGACGTCGGCGGGTATCGGCTATCGAAGCGAGGACCGTTTCGAGGCTTGCACTGAGCGAAGTCGAAGTGTCCGCGCCCGACTCGGCGGATTCAGCCGCGGCCAGCACCTGGAATCCAATCCCCAGCGAGAGCGAGCCGCTGTCCACGATGGTGACGCGGTCCGCGAAGTCCGCCGCGGCCTGACGCGCAATGTTGCAGATGGCGGTCAACTGCGAGGCGGCGTGGATGGACAGGATGTGGTCACAGCCGAGAGTGAGGAGTTTTTGGTAACGCGCTGAAAATTCGCCGATGGACGGGGCGGCGGTGGTTGGAAATTGTCTCATCCCTGGCAGGCGCGCGTAGAAATCGTTGCGGCTGATGCCTTCGCCGTCGGCGTATTGCTGGCCTTCGATGATGAGAATGGTGGGGACGACCTCAATGCCAAAGCGTTGAATGAGATCGGCGGGCAGG
>JAYRVQ010000291.1:0-3167 GCA_041918465.1 Anaerolineales bacterium | reverse complement strand
GCCTTGTAATCGCGTCCCATTTCAACGAAGCGGGATTCCTGGTCGAGCGGATCGTTCAACTCGGTGAAGGCATTGCACAACTCGAAGCCAGCCAGATAGCCCTCGAAACGTTCCACCGTCAGCGGGTCGTTGGGACGCGACTTCGCCAGCGGGGAAATGTCGCGCGGGTAGTCGTAGAGGAAGGTCGGCTGGATCATCGTCGGCTCGAGGTATTCGCTCAGCATCCAGTCCACCAGTTTGCCGCGCGTCACGCCCACGGGCGGGTTCAAGCCCTTCGCCCGCAGAGCAACTGCAAGGGAGTCTGAATCGGTGTACGCGTAAATGTCCACACCCGTCACGTCCAGCAGTCCCTTTCGCATTTCGAGTCGCGTCCACGGCGGTGTCAGATCGATCTCGTGCTCTTTGAATTTGACTTTCGTAGTGCCAAGCACTTTTTGCGCGGTGAACGCGACCATCTGCTCGGTCAGTTCCATCACCTGCAAATAATCCGCGTAAGCCCAATAGAATTCGAGTTGTGTGAACTCAGGGTTATGCTTGAACGAGACGCCCTCGTTGCGAAAGTCGCGCCCGATCTCGTAGACCTTTTCGAGATTGCCGACGAGCAGGCGTTTGAGATAGAGTTCGAACGAGATACGCAGGTACATATCCTGATCGAGTTCGTTGTGATGCGTGACGAACGGACGCGCCGCCGCGCCGCCATACAGCGGCTGGAGGATGGGAGTCTCGACCTCGAGAAAACCCCTGTTATCCAAAAATTCTCGCAATGACTTGATGATGGCCGCGCGTTTACGAAAGACATCGCGTACGTCGGGATTGACGGCCAGGTCGGCGTAACGCTGGCGAGCGCGAATTTCTCCGTCTTCGAGCGCGGCATGGCGGAGGACCGTCCCGTCTTCAAGCGTTTCATCTTTCGCGGCGGGCAATGGGCTGACGGATTTCGCCAACATGCGGAATTCGTGGACGAGGAGAGTCGCTTCGCCCGTTTTCGTGCGGGTCATGACTCCGCTGGCCTGGATGAAATCGCCGATATCGAACATCTTGTTGAAAAAGTCAACCCTGTCCTGCCCGATCTCATTGACACGGAAGAACAACTGGATCTTGCCATCACCGTCCTCGATGTGCGCAAACGAAAGTTTGCCCATCGGGCGCGTGGCACGGATGCGTCCCGCGAGCGTGGCCTTCACTTCGCCGGTGGTTGAGCCTGTCGAGACCTCCTTCTCGGCAACATCAAATTCCGCGATGACCTGCGCGCTGGTGTGTGTCCGCTCGGCGCGCGTGGGATATGGCTCGATCCCCTCGGCGCGCAACTCCTCGAGTTTCTGGATGCGGATTTTTTCAAGCGATGAATATTCTGGCATAATGGCAAACCTTTCTCACAGTATACCCCCACCCGCCCTTCGGGCACCCTCCCCCAAATGCGGCTGAAGTTCGTCGCATTTGGGGGAGGGCTGGGGAGGGGGTGGGTACAAAAAGCCCCGCGCAAACGCGTTGCGCGGGGCTGCGAATTCACGAAGCCCCTGTCATTTCACCTTGACGATCTTAACCTTGAAATGGCCGCCCGGCGCTTCCACTTGCAGGGTCTCACCAGCTTTGTGGCCGAGAACGGCCTTGCCGATCGGCGACTCGTTGGAAATTTTGCCTTCGCGCGGGTTGGCTTCCGCCGCGCCCACGATGGTGTAGGTCTCTGCAGGCGCGCCGTCTTCCTCGATGGTCACCGTCGAACCGACCTGGATCAGGCCTTCCTTGCTCTTGCCATTCTCATCAATGATGCGCGCCGTCGCAAGGATCATGTCCAATTCCTGGATGCGCCCTTCCACAAAGGCCTGCTCATTCTTGGCGGCCTCATATTCGGCATTTTCGATCAGTTCGCCGCCTTCCATGGCCTCATGCAGGCGCTCGGCGACTTCCTGACGCTTAACAGTGCGCAGGTAATCCAGTTCATCTTGAAGCTTCTGGAAGCCTTCTTTTGTCAGGAATGTTGCTGGCATAATAGACTTTCCCTAGGATAAAATTTGCATCTCCGAGGAGATGCAGTGGTCGACCCTTCTGGTCGTGAAAACGGGCATACTATATCACGAATTCAAGGGGTTTTCAAGTGGAATTTGTCTATCCCAGTTTCCACAAGCGGATACCGCCCCGCCCGTAGCTCTGGATGGCTTCCCGCATCTTCTCCGAACTTTCGAATAGCGAGGACATTTGGGACGCGTAGGCCGCGATTCCCGTTACCCAGGCGTCAATTCCCTCGCTCGAAACTTTCTGGACTTCGGCCTGTCCGCCGTTTGTGAGCGGACCCAACGCCTCAGGGTGATTGAGCAAATACGGGACATCGGCATAGTACAACAACGGACGGTTTAACCCTTCAACGGCCTTCCGCACGAGGAGATGGTCAACGTGGCCGCCAATTCCGAGAGGACAGACCAGCACATCGTTCGGCGCGAGCCGAGGTAGTAGAGCGGATGTCATTTTGGCGGGTAAGTCGGCTTCGGCAGGGTTTGGCTCCACAAACACATCCACTGGGTAGAGCGAATCGCCTTCCTTATCACGGCGGTAAATACAATCGGGAAACCCGTCAAAATGGATGGTTTTTGCGCCTACGATGGCGGTCGCGCGCTCGTCCTCCGCGCGACGCATACGCACGGTCTCCTCGGCAGTGGTGAATCCCCACTGAAAGTGCAGGAATTGGGCAAAGGGGGTGAGTTCTGCTTCGGGTGGGAATCCACAGACCAAAGTCCAGATTTCGACGCGTTTTCCGTACCGCGCCTGTTCGTGGATCAATCCGCCCGCGGAAAGGATGGCGTCATCAAGATGAGGGGAAATGTAAATCCAGCGCATGAGTTTATTAAACCACAGATTGATTTTCGGGCACAAGTCAAGTACACTGTATGTTAGAGGTTGCCATGGAAGACCGAAGAAGATTGGAACGCAAATACTTGATCATTTACTCCCGCGTCTTCGAGCGAACGCTGGGAAAACTGCTCGGCTACCTGTCTGACCTGAGCCTGGAAGGGGCAATGATTATTGCTGAGAATCCATTGAAGATAGGCGAGACCCTGTCCCTGCGATTTGACCTTCCAGACCCAAAGGTGTTCCGCGCCCAGAATTTGTACGTATCTGCCCGCGTGGCACATTGCAGTGTCGATGTCAGTCCTGAATTCTACGATATCGGG
>JAYRVQ010000290.1:0-4989 GCA_041918465.1 Anaerolineales bacterium | reverse complement strand
CGCCCATCATGCGGATGATGACGACGCGCAAGGAACGCCTCATCCGCATGGCCTACGCGCCGCGTCCCGTCTCTCGGATGACGGCGGTCGCGTTCCCCATCGTGGTAACGGTTGCCATCAGCCTGCTCGCGCCGTCCGCCGCGCCGAGCAATGCCAGCGACGGTTGCGCCAGCAATGGGCGGAAATCAATCATCGCGCCGACGCCGATGAAAATGAGCAGTGGGAAGAGTTCGGTTTTGATTCCTGCATCGTAGATGACACGCATGAAACTTTCTTCTGCGTATGCGGACATTCCCAAATTTGCAAGGATGCAACCGAAGCCAATGGGCAACAGCAAAACGGGTTCGTACTCTTTCGCGACCGCGAGATAGATCAGCACGCCGCCGATGAGCAGCATGAGCGCGTTCGCCCACGTGAACGTCAGCCCGCCAAAAATATTTCCCAGCAATTCGAGCAGGTTCATTCGAACTCCAACAGCGGCTGTTTGTGCGTCACGGTCTGCCCCGCGCTCGCCAACACCGCGGTCACTTTACCCTCGCGCGTCGAGCGGATGCTATTCTTCATCTTCATCGCTTCGATGACGAGCACGACCTGTCCGCTCTCCACTTCGTCGCCAATCTTAACGAAAATTTCTGTCACGGTTCCAGGGAGGGGCGCAGGGAGGACTTTTGCATTGGACGCGGGGGATGGGATATCCATCTTCTTCGGCGCGGACTCTGTCCCCGCGCTCGCTTCTTTCTTGACTGGAAGTTGGTCCCCGTTTTCTGGCGCGACTTCAAACCGTTCACCGTCCACCACAGCGATGATGGGACGCGTGTTTAGGTCTTCGATTTCGACACTATAAGTTTTTTCGCCAATCTTGACGTTGAGTTTCATAAAACATCCTGTTAACCGCGCTTACCGCGCGTCAATTTGCTTTTGTCTGTCATCTGACGCGTCCGCATGCCCAATTGCCAGGCGCCGATGATGGTGGGTTGAGGCGGAACCAGCGGCCGCGCCGTGGATTGCGATTGCTCTGCCAGCGCGACAGCCACTGCGAGCGCGGCCGCGCGAGCGCGGTCATCGCTTTCGACAACGGGAACAACTGCGGGTGAGTCGGATGCGACAATTCGGTCGCGGAAAATCCGCGTCATGGCAGACATGAGTCCCGCCAGCAGAACCAGCGCGGCGAAGACTAATCCCATGCTGAGCAGGGTGATCCAGAGAGATTGAGAGAATATTTCGCTCATATCATTTACACAGGGATATTCCCGTGCTTCCTTGGCGGCGCAGGCGCGTACTTATCACGCAGGGCAGAAAGCGCCGCGATGATCTTGGGGCGCGTCTCCTTCGGTTCGATGATGTCGTCCACGTAGCCCGTCGCCGCGGCGTGGTAGGGATTGTTGAATTTCGTGCGATACTCGTCCGCGATGCGTTTGCGTTCCGCGGCGGGGTCAGGCGCAGAATCAATTTGCTTCTTGAACAAAATATTTGCCGCGCCCTCCGCGCCCAGCACCGCGATCTCCGCGCTCGGCCAGGCATACGTCACATCCGTGCCAAGGTATTTGCTCGACATCACAACGTACGCGCCGCCATAGGCCTTGCGCGTGATGACGGTCACTTTTGGGACGGTCGCTTCGGAATAAGCAAAGAGAAGTTTCGCGCCGTGACGGATGATGCCGCCATGTTCCTGCGCCACGCCAGGGAGGAAGCCTGGGGAATCCACAAACGTGACGAGCGGAACGTTGAAGCAGTCGCACATGCGGACGAAGCGCGTCATTTTGTCGGCCGCGTCAATGTCGATCACGCCCGCCATCACCGACGGTTCCTGTCCGATGATGCCAACGCTATGCCCGCCGATGCGCGCCCACCCGATGATGGCATTGCGCGCCCAGTGCGGTTGCAGTTCTAGGAAGGTTCCTTTATCCACAACCGACTCGATGACTTGATGCATGACGTACGGTGTCTTTGGATCGAGCGGGACGATGCTATTGAGATGCTCATCCATCCGAAGGGAATCGTCTCCATTCTGGACGAAGGGCGGATTCTCCACATTGTTGGAGGGGAGGTGGCTGAGAGCGCGTCTGGCGAGCGACAATGCATCTTGTTCAGTGTCCGCTGAAAGATGTGCCGTCCCGCTGACGGAGGTGTGAATGACCGAACCGCCCAAAGATTCAGGGTCGATCACTTCGCCCGTCACGGCTTTGATGACTTCGGGGCCAGTCAGGAACATGAACGACTGTTTTTCAACCATGATGATGAGGTCTTGCAGTGCAGGAGAATATGCCGCGCCCCCTGCGCAGGGTCCGAGCATGACGCTGATCTGCGGTATGACACCCGAGTACTGCGCGTTACGTCGGAAGATTTCCGCGTAACCGCCCAATGCTTTGACGCCCTCCTGGATACGCGCGCCGCCCGAGTCGATCAGACCGATGCAGGGTGCGCCGTTGCGGAGGGCGAGATCCATCACGCGGCAGATCTTGTGGCTTTGCATCTCGCTCAATGTTCCGCCGTAAATCGTAAAGTCTTGCGCGTAGACGTAAACGGTTCGGCCTTCGATCTGCCCGTAACCTGTCACCACGCCGTCACCGAGGAAGTGCTCTGGCTCCAGGCCGAGTTCGTCGCCCTCGCTGGTGATGAAGGGTTCGAGCTCGTTGAATGTGCCAGGGTCGAGCAACAGGTCGAGACGCTCGCGGGCGGTCAATTTGCCCTTGGCGTGCTGTTTTGCGACGCGGTCCGTGCCGCCGCCTTCGCGCGCTTTGGCGCGCGTTCTTCGTAATTCCAAAATTCGGGGATCTTCTTGCATGGATGTGTCCTTATTAAAGTAAATATCTTCAATGGCGAAAATTCAGTTCGATTATATGACCAATGGATAAGAGCGTGTAAGTGATGCGTGTCAGGGGAAATCAATGCCTTTTGCCATGTGGTTGAGGTAAACAGGTACACAAATACACAGTTAAACATGTTTGGCATAAAAAGACTCTGAGCCCCAGCTCAGAGTCTTCTCACTTGTATACCTGTCTGTGTATGTACTTTTTTACGGGTATACACGCTTAATCGTTCTCGGGAACGCAATCGCCTCGCGGATGTGTTCGATGCCGCACATCCAGGCTGTGACACGCTCCGTACCCATCCCGAAGCCGGAGTGGGGGACAGAGCCGTATTTTCGCAGTTCCAGATACCATTTAAAGGCTTCTTCTGGCAAGCCCTGATCGTGAATACGTTTGAGTAAAAGATCGTGATCGCTCATGCGCTCCGAGCCGCCGCAGATCTCGCCGTAGCCTTCCGGCGCGAGCAGGTCCACGGACTTGCAGACCTCGGGACGTCCCGGCCACGGTTCCATGTAGAAGGCCTTGAACGAGCTCGGATAACCATAAACGAAAACGGGCTGGTCGAAATGCTGTGTAATGGCTGTCTCGTGCGGCGCACCGAAGTCAATGCCCCAATCGAATTTAAGCAGTTCCTTCTTTTCGGGGTCGGTTTCTTTTTCGTACATTTCCTGCAACATTTTTGCCGCGTCGTCATAAGAAATGCGTGGGAACGGGGCCTTGATTTTTTCCAACTTCGCCAGGTCGCGGCCGAGGAATAGCAACTCAGGCTTACGGTCCCGCAGGACGCGCTGAATGATGTGGACGATCATCTGCTCTTCGATTTCCATCAACTGGTCGAGATCACAGAACGCGATCTCCGGTTCGAGCATCCAGAATTCAGTCAGGTGGCGGCGTGTCTTGGATTTTTCCGCGCGGAAGGTGGGACCGAAGCAGTAAACCTTGCCAAAGGCCATGATGGTGGCTTCGCTGTAAAGTTGACCCGTTTGCGCGAGGTAGGCTTTGCCCTCGTCGAAGTATTCGGTCTCGAAGAGAGTCGTTGTCCCTTCGGCAGCAGCGGGAGTGAGAATGGGCGTGCTCATTTCAACGAAGCCGTTGGTGTCGAGCCACTCGCGCGTCGCGGCCATGACCGTGGCGCGGACGCGCAGAATCGCCCACTGACTCTGCATCCGAATCCACAGGTGACGGTTGTCGAGCGCGAAGTCCACACCGTGGTCTTTGAGTGACATGGGATAGTCCACATCGGCGGTCTGCACGATCTGAATCTGTTTGACGCCGACTTCGTATCCGCCAGGGATGCCAGGCGCGCGCTTGTCGGCGCGCACGGGTCCCGTGATGATGACGGATGATTCCTGCGGCAGGCGCACGAGCTGATCGAAGACGTCCTCGTCGAGGTCGCCCTTGAACGCCACACACTGGACAAACCCTGTCCCGTCGCGGACGAGCAGGAAGACGAGCTTGCCCTTGTCGGTGCGGTTGTAGACCCAGCCTTGCACGGTCACTTCCTGGCCTTCGTACTGAGAGATTTGGTCAACGCGGATGATTGGCATGGTTTCTCCTCATGGCTTCGTTGGTTGAGTAGGCCGAGCGTTTGCCGAGGCCGTACCGAAACCAACGAAGCCGATTCTAACAATTGTTTTCTGGAAACGCGGTGGTTTCGATACGCTCGCAAAGACCGCTCGCTACTCAACCACCGGTTATTCTACGATTTTGATATGCAATTCCTTCAACTGCTTCGGCTCGACCGTGGACGGCGCATCGGCCATCACATCGCGGCCGTTCTGGTTCTTCGGGAAGGCGATCACCTCGCGGATGTTGATCTCGTCCGCGAGCAGCATCACGAGGCGGTCGATGCCGGGCGCCATGCCGCCGTGCGGGGGCGCGCCGTACTCGAACGCTTCGAGCATGTGACCGAACTTGATTTGGATGTCCTCGTCCTTGTGGCCGAGCATCTGGAAAATTTTATTCTGGATATCGCGGCGATGGATGCGGATCGAACCCGAGGCCGTCTCGTAACCATTGCAGACCATGTCGTACGCGTCTGAAAGGATCGAGGCGGGGTCTGTGTCGAATTTGTCGAGGTCGGCCATCTGCGGCATGGTGAACGGATGATGTTCCGCGTCCCAGCGCTGCTCCTCCTCGTTCCACGCGAACATCGGGAAGTCCACCACCCAGGCGAAGG
>JAYRVQ010000289.1:0-8162 GCA_041918465.1 Anaerolineales bacterium | reverse complement strand
TTTGGGAAACGCAAACCGAGCAAGTTTCGCTCCGCGAGTTTTTCGATGTACTCGCGCGGGTAGCGCACCTTCTCGGCGTCCATGTCAATCAAGAGTTGGCGCGGCACATCCTGCTTCACGAACTGACGCGTCTCGTCTCGTAGACTGAGTTGTGCTGAGGTCAAGAGAGCATCTGACATTTCTTCCATGATCATTCCTCCGAAGTAAATGTAGCACAAATCGTGCCCTTCTGCGCGTGGAAATTAAATCAGAACCCCGTTTTCTTGGCGAAAACGGGGTTCTGCGTTTGCTAGAGTATCTTCGTTACCGATGGCACCAGTTCACGGATTCAAACTGATGATGTAGGCGATCACATCCGCGATCTGTTGCTGGGTCAACGCGCCCAGGTCACCCCAGGCTGGCATGACGAAGACCGGGCTTGGTCCCGCGGGCGTGGACCCATGCTGGAGGAACAGGTCGAGGTTGGCGGCAAAGACTTTGTAATCCGCGTCCTTGAGCAAAGGATCAATCGGGTTAACTGACGGGACAATGCCATCCGCCGACCCGGGATTCGCCACACCACCAACACCTTCCAGTCCATGGCAGGACACACAATTGGCCGAGAAGACCTGTGCGCCCGCTGCTATGTCGCCTTTCAGATTAACCGCTTCGCCCGGCCCACCGGGGTTGGATGGGCGGGGAACGGCGGGCGCGGCCTCCGTGGCCGGTGTCCCGCCTGCCATGGGAATAGAAGTCGGCAGCGGAACAAAGCGCTCCGGCGCGGGCAGGGTGGCGGGAATCAGCGTCGGGATAGGCGTGCCCGCGGGCGACGGCACGGCCTGTTGGCAGGAGAAGTCGAGTCCGCACGACCAGATGAACGAGAACGTGACGAAGCCAACGATGATCAAAATGAAGGCCGTCAGCACGCCGTACATGATTTTCTTGAAATCGTCCATATATCCTCCTTACGGCGCGGCCAGCGTGCGCAAAAAGTTGATCACGTCCCAACGTTCGCGCACGGTCAGATTTTCGTTGAGGGCGGGCATGCGCCCCGCAACACCGTTCGTAATCGTCAGAAAGAGCGCGCTATCACCTTTGGTCTGGGTAAGAGGCAGGGTTAGGTTGAAGGGTTTGTTCGCCAACAAGGCCGAAAGTTGCCCGTCACCCTGGCCTTGTGTCCCATGACACATGGCGCAATGAATGGCAAACAATTGAGCGCCGCGTGCAATCGAAACCTCATCCGCAGGGACAGGGTTCTTCGGCACGCCCATGTTGGGGATGAAGGCCGGGCCTTCGATTGGAATGGAGCGTTCCGGGACGGGCAGGGGCTGTTCCATATTTCCATAGGAGGGTTGCAGTCCCATGAAGCTCACCCACTCGATCTTGATGACATCGTAGGTGAAAATCAGGACCGCGCCCGCCAAAACGGCGAGGACAGCAAATACGACAAGGAGTTGTTTGATGAGTCTCATAGGTGTTGCGCCTCCGCTTCCTGCACGGATTCAGCGCCCAGTTTTTTCAAGGCATCCGTAATCTTGGATTCATCCGCGTGCGGGCATTCGATCAGGATGGCGATCTTGCCGTCGCTGACTTCGGGGACGTAGTGCATGGGGCGATAGTTCGGGAAGGTGCTGTCGAGGAAGACGCCGAGGAAAGTGGACAGCAACATGCCAAGCATGGTCATCTCGAAGATAACGACCACCGAGGGCGGGCCAGGAACGAATCCCTGCCCGCCGACCTGGATCTGGTACATGCTTGGGCTGAGGAAGGCCAGGAAAATGCCGGTGAACAAGCCAACCACCGAACCGCCCAACGCGAGGCGCGGGACGTTCGTCCACTGGCTAGGACGTCCGAGCATGGCCTCGGTAACGGGGATTCCAGAAATGACGTTCATGCACTCGTCGCCGACGCCGAGGGTGCGGAGTTGCTCGATGGCGTCCGCGGCCGGCTCGAGGTCCGAAAAGACCGCCAGGAGGGATTTTTGTTCAGTCATCGTGCGCCTCCTATTCCAGTTCGCTGACCGTCACGACGGTCTCGCGTCCAAACTTCGTGAGGGAATGTGCCATCTGGCCCTCCTGCACTTCCCAGACGGGAACGAGCGGGACGAGGCGGGAGGCGGCCATGTAGAGCAGGATGAAAAAGGCCAGCGTACCGATTCCAAGCGGAATTTCGATGCCGGGCTGATAGAGACGCCAGGTGAAGGGCATTCGGTTGATGGTGAGCGAGACGGGGATGATGATGTAGCGTTCAAACCACATACCGATGTTGATGCCAAATCCGACCGCAAAAACGATCCACGGATTGGAGCGCCATTTTCGATTCCAGAGGACGCCCCACGGGATCACAACATTGAAAACCAGCATGGCAAACCACATCCAACCCATTGGCCCAGCCTCGTGAAAATGGAGCAGTTGTTGCGTCCACTTGTCGCCACCGTACCATTGCACCATGTAATCGTTGAAGAAGAAGTAGGCCCAGGTCATCGAGATGATGAGCATGAGTTTTGCGATGGCTTCGAAATGCTCAGGACGGATGAAGTACTTCATGTTCTTCATCGTGGCGCGGACAACTGCCAGCACCATGATGACCGCGCCCATGCCAGAGTGCAACGCGCCGATAACGAAGTACGGGCCGAAGATGGTCGAGTTCCAGCCTGGACGGGTGGCGGCCGCGAAGTCCCACGAGACGATGGTGTGGACGGAGAACATGACGGGGATGATGGCAAAGGCGAAGATGTTCATCGCGTTGCGCAGGTGAGTCCATTCGCCTTCGGTGCCGCGGAAACCGAGGGCCAGAATTTTATAGAAGGTTTTGCGCCAGCCCGTGGACTTATCGCGCGCCATCGCCATGTCGGGGATGAGCGGCAGGAAGAGGTACATGGTGGAAGAAAGCAGATAGGTGGTGATCGCCAACAGGTCCCAGGAAAGAGGCGAGTGGAAGTTCGGCCACAGTCCGCGCTGGTTCGGGTAGGGCATCAGCCAGTACGAAACCCAGACGCGTCCCATGTGCATGAAGATGCTGAAGCCCGCCTGCACGAGTCCGAAGGTGGTCATCAACTCCGCGGCGCGCGTGAACGGGCGGCGGAACTCGGCTTTGAAGACGCGCAGGATGGCGGAGATGAACGTGCCCGCGTGGCTGATGCCGATCCAGAACACGGTGTTGACGAGGAACACGCCCCAATACGCGGGACGGTTCACACCCGCGATGCCCACACCTTCGAGGATCAGCCGTCCCCACGAGTAGAACAATCCCCATGCCACGATGACGCTCAGAATGCCAAAGACGACCCAGAACTTCCACGAGGTGGTATGCATGGACTCCATGACCATATCGTTCATCTGGCCGCGTGGAAGCGGGTCGAGCATCAAATGTTGCTCGCGGAGATGTTGTTCCGCATTGTGGTGTTTGTCGGTCATTACGCGCCTCCCACGAGATAGGTCACGCGCGGAAGCGTGCCGAGTTCTTCGAGATGCTTCACGCCATGTCCCTGCCGCGCCAACTGCGAGACGAGGCTTTCGGGATCGTCCACGCGGCCAAAGGTGATCGCGTCCGCGGGACAGGCCTGCGCGCAAGCCGTGGTGAACTCACCATCCGCCACTTCGCGTCCCTCAGACTTGGCCTTGTCCTGCGCCTTGTGGATGCGCTGGATGCAGAACGTGCACTTCTCCATCACACCGCGGCGGCGAACGGTCACATCGGGGTTGTATTGATTCTTGAGCGTGGCGATGGCAGAGTTAATGCGCTCATCGTTGTAATCGCGCCAGTTGAACGAACGCACCTGATACGGACAGTTGTTGGCGCAGTAACGCGTCCCCACACAGCGGTTGTAAACTTGCAGGTTGACCTGCTCGGCTTGCGAGTGCACCGTCGCAAACGCGGGACAGACTGGCTCACAAGGTGCTTGTCCGCATTGCTGGCAGAGCATCGGCTGGTAGTGCGTCATTTTCACTTCTGGATACTCCCCCTCCCAGAAACGCTCCACACGGATCCAGTGCATCGAACGCCCATAGCCCGCGTCCTCTTCGCCTACAAAGGCAATGTTATTTTCCATGGCACAGGCTGTCACACAGGCCTGGCAACCCGTGCAAATGTCCTGGTCAATGACCATGCCCCACTTTCCTTCGGCCTCTTCTACTATCGCGCCTTTGGCGCCGACAACATTTAAGTCAATCATGTTCTCTCCTCTAATGCTCTTCGCCCATGCCTTCGCCGTACACGCCAATCTTGCTTTCCAAACGCGACAGCAATTTCTTCTTACCCGTCTTCTCCACACGGACTTTGATGCCCGCAAAAGCCAGGTCGCCCGCTTCATTAAATGTCGGACTGAACAAATCTGCGGGATTGACTCCGCGCCCCGCGGCATACTGACCGTACGCGGTATGTCCCTGCCCGAATGGGATTCCGATCGTGTCTGGACGGATGGCTGGGTACAGATATACGGGAGCCTCCACCTCCCCCGCCGCGCTGATGAGTTTCACCACGTCATCGTTTTCGATTCCAAGTTCATGCGCGGTTAAGGGATTCATCTCCACCCACGTGTTCCACATGACAGTCGTTGTCGGATCAGGCGCTTCCTGCAACCAGGGCTTATTCGCACCCGCCTCACCCAAAGTCGGTGAGACGAACGGGACGAGGAAGAACTCGCCCTCCTCGAACTCCGCTTCGGACAATTCCAGCGCGGCATCTGCGATGACGGGCGCGGCCTTCATGTTTTCTGGCTTCCACCAACCACCGTGTTGTTGGAAATATGCCATGAAGGTATTGATCTCTGGCGCGGCAAACGATCCGCCACTGACAGGGACAAATTGCTGGAGTTTGCTCTGGATAAAGCCGAACTCGTCTGCATATGGGAAGGGATGCCCTGCCTTTGCGACAGCCGCCAGTAAAACATCCGCAGTGGCACGCGTATTGTGGAAGGGACTCACCACAGGTTGCATCCCCGAAAGAACGGATGCCTCTGCGCCTGTAGCCGCGCGCTGGTAACCAAAACTTTCCAAGCCTTGATGGTCGGGGAAAATGTAATCGGACATCAACGCCGTCTCATCGGGGAAGGTCGCGAACGAGATGATCGCCTCCACTTTTTTGAGCGCGTCCGCAAATCCAAGCGACTTGGGCAACTCGAACGCGGGATTGACACCGTGGATGAACAACACCTTCACCGCGCCCGAATCCAATTTCTTGACGAAGTCCGCCATCTCCTGCGCGGAAGCGGGGCGATGATACGCGTCCTCGCCTGGCGCGAGCGGCGAGAGAAATACGGTTGGAGAGGATGGTTTGCTGATGAGGGCATTGAGCGCCAGCACTGACTTGGCAATCTGCAAGCCATTGCTTTGTCCAAGCGCCGCGCCGCCGACAACTGCCAGCGGAGCATTGGCCTGAACGATGCGCGCCGCGACGGCCTCCAGCGTTTCGAGCGAGATGCCAGCCTTGTCCGCGGCATCGGCCGCGTCTACGCGGGAGGGACTGCCGCCTGTCGCCTCAGCCACGAGTCCGCCGAGAGCGGCCGCGACCAGCCCCTCGGTCCCGGGGCGAAGCGGAATCCACTCGTCGGCCACCGCGGCCGTCTGCGACATCCGTGATTCGAATTGGACGAAGTAGCCGCGCTTGCCGTTCTGTCCCTTGCGCATCTTGGAAAAGCCGCGCGTGTATGCGACAGGTGAGAGCCAGGTCTCGAGGAAGTTCGCGCCAAACGAGACGACCACATCCGCGTTTGCCAAATCGAAGAAGGGCAGCGCGGCCTGCCCGAAGATTTCCTCGGCGGCCTTGCTGAGAGTGGCGCGGGCCTCGAACATGCCCAGCGCGCCATAGCGGACGGGGGCGGGCGCGCCGATGTTCAAAGTCAGTTCTGTCACGAGATCGAAGAGATGATCGGGGGCCATGCCCATGAGGAAAGCAATCTCTTCGGGCTTGTAATTTTTGAGCGCGTCGGCTACAACTTGAACGGCATCGTCCCATTCCATGTTGGGAGCAAGAAGTTTTCGAACGCTTTCAGCGTCTTCCGCGCCTTCAATTCCAGAAGGCGTCTTAATTGGTCCTTCAATTCTGTCGGGATTGTAGAGTCCTTGAAGTGTCGTCTGTCCACGGGCGCAGGTCTTGCCGAGGTTGACGGGATGACTCTTATTGCCTTCCACTTTGATGGCACGTCCCTGCATCGTGCGGACGACCAGTCCGCAGGCGGCGGCGCATTCGCGGCAGGTGGTGGCGTAATAGGTGCTTTCGCCGTTGTAGGTGTACTCGGGCATTTCGAAGTACGGCTGGCGAGTCACAAATTTGGCCGCGGGACCGCAACCCGTCAGCACAGCGGAGGTTGCCGCGCCGAGGCCCGCCAGTTTCAGAAAGTCACGTCGGGAAATCTTATCGGTCATGCTATTTTCCTTTAATAATGACAGGTGCCGCAGTCGAGCAATTTCTTCTCGAGTTCGGGATTGCCAGCCGACTTCTCCCGGTGGCAATTAAGACACCAGCCCATGTTCAAAACCTGCGGGTTTTCATACACGTTCATTTGCGCCACATCCCCATGACAGTTTTCGCAATTGAGCCCCGAAGCCACATGCGGGCGATGATTGAACTGAACAAAATCGGGAACCTGCGCCACCGGCACCCATTCCAATGGCGTGCCGTTTTCGATGGCATCCCTCAACGGTGCAAATATGGGTTTTTCAGTAACTTGCAACTGCTGGTGACAGCCCCAGCACTTCGTTGGCGTGGGCAACCCGGACGAAGGTCCGCGCGACGCGCCAGGGTGGCAATACAAACATTGAATCCCCATCCCCACATGGCGTTGATGCGGGAATTCGATCGGTTGCGCGGGCGTCGCTTGGGTCAGGCTAAATCCCCAGACCACCACGCTGAGAGCCGCCAACGCGGCAATCAACAGCGCAACCCGACCCAGCGGCGAAATCAGCCACTTAAATACCTTCTGGATCATAGCATCTCCTGAATTGGTGTAATCGCAAAGTCTCCATCAAAGGAGACTTTACAGAACAGACAAATCTATACCGCTAAAACGGGTTGGATGAAAACTGCTTTGATTGAAATCTCGCCGATTATAATGTATTTTGTCCGAGTTACTGAGACAAAAGTCTCATTTCTCGGTGATATACTTGATTTGATGACAACCCCCGCTTCCCTTCCCACTTTCAACCTGTCCGCCGTTTCGAAAATCGGACTCTCGCTGACGCACCTGTTTCAGGAGGGTGAATCCGTTCCCGGCTCCACCGATGGCATCCTGCTGATGGGCATCATCATCGTGCTCATCATCGTCCTCCCCATCGTGTGGACACGAAGAAAATGGATGAGATAAAACGGAGCGAGAAAATTCTCGCTCCGTTTTTTATCGGCAATTTGAAATAACCTGCTGTTTAGGGTGAATAGGATTGGTGAGGGAAAACCCCTCTTAAGACGGATGTAAATTCAATATAAATTTGCTATCCTGAAAATCTCCCTCTTACTGTGTCCACAAAGTGAATTTTATATCCCAAAAAGCAAATGTCGCACGAATGTCGTCCACACGACGTTGTAATTAATGGTCATGTTCCTGATAATGGCATCAAACCAGAAAGGAGTAAACATGAACCAACCTCAACTCGGACTCAAAGTCGCTGACCTGCGCCAGCAAAAAGGATTGACGCAGGAGCGCCTGGCTGAACTGTGTGAAGTCAGCCCGCGTACCATCCAACGCATCGAAAGCGGAGAAGTTGACCCGCGCGCCTACACCCTGCACTGTCTGGGTGAAGCGCTCGAATTCGACTTCGGGCTAGAGAATGCCGCCAACGAGAACCTCTGGCTGGCTGTCCTGCACCTCAGCAGCATCTTCTGCATCCTCATCGTCCCGCTTCTGCTGTGGTCGTGGAAGAAGAACCAATCCTACAAGATTGACCAGCACGGACGCCATGTGCTCAACTTCCAGATCACCATGACACTATCGCTCTTTGCCGCATCGTTCTTCCTGCTCGTTGGCTTACCCGCATTAATCCTGTTGAACATGGAAATGGGGGAAGGATTTGTCGTACTGGCATCCACGCTGGGTATCGTCAGCATCCTTCCGTTCATCTTCATCGGGATCTTCTGCCTCTACCAGGGCGTGGTCAATGCCATGCGCGCCCTATCGGATAAGCCCATCCGCTATGCGTTGAGCATCCCGTTCGTGAAGTGAACTAAAAAGGTGACTGTCATCCTCGAGA
>JAYRVQ010000288.1:0-2479 GCA_041918465.1 Anaerolineales bacterium | reverse complement strand
CTTGAGCAAGTCCCACGTTCCCGTCAGCGAAGGGATGTGAAGCCGTTCATCCGGCGAATGCGGATTGATGATGGTCGGACCAAATGAAATACAGTCCAGCCCTCCGCAACGGTCGCTGATGATGCCGCATTCGAGTCCGCCGTGTGTGAGTTCCACTTTCGGGGGTTTTCCGGTCAGAGTTTCATGCGCCTGCACGCATTTTTTCAACAGCGGCGAATCCAAATTCGCTTGCCAGGGAGGGTTAATTTTATTGCGTTCGGTTTTTGCGCCAGCCATCCACGCCAGCGACTCGACCTGGCGCGTGATCTCCTCCAGCCGCGGCAGAACTGAACTGCGATGGTTGGACACGATATACACACCCTCCTGTTTCAGTTCAACGATCCCGATGTTGTTGGAGGTCTCAATGAACCCGGGCACCTCCGCCGACATGGCGGCAACGCCATTCGGCAGGGACAACAGTAATCGAATCGCGGTCAGTGTTTCTGATTCGTCAATTGCGTTAAGTAATTTACCATTGACCTTATTCAGCGTGACAAATGCATCCTGTTCCGTGTGTGCGTGTTCAGATTGAATCGTTTTCGCGATTTCGGCAAATAAGTCGCGGCATAGCTCGGCTTGTTCATTTGCGCAGACAAAGGATGCCTCTGCGTCGCGCGGGATGGCATTGCGAGCTGTTCCGCCTTTAAGAGTCGAAAGTCGAATCGGAACGTGTCGCTGAATATATTCGAGTACGCGCGCGATCAACTTGTTTGCGTTAGCGCGGTGCTTGTTGATGTCGCCGCCAGAATGTCCGCCTTTCAAGCCTCCCACTTTTAATTCAAACGCAACTTCGTCAGCAGTTGGCGCAGTCCATGTCACTGGCAGGTTGATGAACACAGTGCCTCCGCCTGCGCACCCCACGGTAAATACGCCTTCATCTTCCGAATCAAGGTTGATGAATGTCTTGCCTGAAATCATCGAAGGATCAAGATTGTCAGCGCCGCCGACTCCCACTTCCTCCTCCACGGTGAGCAACAGTTCGAGCGCGGGATGCGAAGCGTGTTCATCTTCCGCGATCGCCATCATCATCGCAATCGCAATACCATTATCCGCGCCGAGGGTGGTGCCGTCCGCGCGGATCCAATCTCCATCATGAATCGCCTTGATCGGATCGCGTGTGAAATCGTGAGTCGACTCGGGCGTCTTCTGGCAGACCATGTCCATGTGACCTTGCAGGACGACCGTCGCTTCGGACTCGCGCCCCGGGCTGGCCGGAACGTGGATGACCAGATTCCCCGGCGCGTCCACGCGTGACCCGAAGCGGTTCGCCGTCGCCCAATCGGTCAGCCACTGACGGATGCCCGCCTCGTTCTTCGTCCCGCGCGGGATGGAGGAGACCATTTGGAAATTTTGGAGGATATGTTCGGTGGGGTTCATGGAGCGAATTGTACCTTGTGAATCGAAAAGGGATGGCGGCGTTTGCCATCCCTTCATTTTATTTTGCCTGCTCTGCGGCGGGCATTACATTTTTTCGGATGCCCTCAAAACCTGTTGTTGGGAATGTTTGAGCAACTCCCACGGGACAAACAACGCCGCGCCGAGGAGCAGAAGCCCAATCCCAGCCGCCGTCATAGAAGTGTTGAACGCGTCGGCATAATTCACACCGCCCCAGGTGTGCGTCGCGCCCATCGTGTATTGGATGGTGAGAGTCATCAGGCCGAGGATGATGGCGGCCACTCCGCCTGCGGGTTTGTTTTTCTCCGCTTTGGCCTTGGCAAAGTCCACGCCCTGCCAAACGGCGGGAATCTTGAAGAGCAGGAAGATGACCAGCGTGAGGACGGTCGTGTACACCACCGCGTCCACGGGCATGGAGGAGCCGCGCAACATGCGTGACATGTAGATGTGGATGAAGCCGACCACCACGCCCGCGATCAGCGCGACCAGCGCGTCGCTGTAGGATTTGTCCGCGCCTTTGATGAGCATGATCGTGGCGCGGATGCCCATCACGCCGAGGGCGATACCCGCGATCACGAACAGGATGTACAGCCACTGGAACGGAGCCAGCGCGGCCATGCTCCCAAAGTTGGTGGGCGCGAGCGCGGCGCATGTCGTGCCGACTCCGCCGAGCAGGGTGAATCCGCCCGTGAGCGCCATCAGCACGATGCCGATGAAACGGAGGAACTTTGCGAACGAACTGTTTGTGGACATTGCATACTCCTTTTGTATGAAAAAATCAGGCCACGCTTCATGCGTGACCTGTAGTTGTTGCTTGCTCTCCAATAAATCCGTGCTGGACTTTAAGTTGTCTCACCCGCAGGCCGATGCCGCCCAGCCTCCCGAACATGATGCCGATGATGGCTGACATGATGAAGTCAGATTCAGGGGTGAAGAAGGGGATGCGCCCGATGATGAGTTTGGCAATCACCAGGAACCAGATCAGGAAGAGGTAGGCTTTGTCCAGCGAGAGAGTGACGGCGTGAAGATTCTCATCCGCTTTCAT
>JAYRVQ010000287.1:0-3396 GCA_041918465.1 Anaerolineales bacterium | reverse complement strand
CCAATATCCTTGTTTGCGCCAGCGCAAAGAAAAATATTGTTTTTTCTGCTAGAGTATGGGTATGGAAAACCCCATCCACAGAAAACTAACCGTTAAACAGGTGGTCGAGAATCACGCTCAGGCCATTCCGGTTTTCATTGAATTGAAGACGCTCTGTGTGGGATGCCACATGGAAAAGTTTTGCACGCTGGAGGATGTTGCTGTAGCCTACGAAATGCCTTTCGATTTTCTGCTCGAAAAACTGCGCGCATCCATTCAAATCCCAATCGAGGAGTAATGTATGAAATCGTTCAAGTATGGAATTCTATTTCTTGTCCTGGTGGTCGCTTTGATCGCCTGCGTCCCGCAAACGAGTGTTGTGAACACGGAATATGTTCTTACCACAGCCATGCGGGATGGAAACTTTGTTTACCTTGGCGTGGACGGAGACATCAACGGAGTGGTCAATCCGGCCCTGCACGCCAAAGCAGGCGAGCGCATCACCGTGATGCTGGTCAATAGCGGGGAAGGCACGCACGATATCGTTTTTGAAGATTTACAGGTTCACTCGGACAAAATCACGAAAAGGGGCGAAACCACATCCATTACCTTTACCGTGCCAGAAGAAGAAGTCGCGGTCGAGTACTACGACTCCACCCATCAGAAACTGGGGATGAGAGGCGTTCTGCTGGTGGGAGCCGCAGAGGAACCGCCCGTGGTTGAATCGCCTGATACCCAGCCGTCCAGCGGAAAACCGGCTGGGCTGTATGTCCCTGAACTGGCGGCTCAGGCATTCCAAAAAGGCGGTTGCGTAGCCTGTCATGTTATCCCAAGTGTGCCGGGCGCGATTGGCACGATCGGACCAGATTTGAGCGAGATCGGAAAGATAGTCGGTGAGCGCATTACAAGCGGTGAATATACCGGCATGGCAAAGACCACCGAGGAATACCTGCTTGAATCGATCCAGTCACCGGATGCATTTATCTCCCCGACCTGCCCGACTGGTCCTTGCGCCAAAGGAGTCATGCCCGCGTCATTGGCGCAAGCACTGAACCAAGACGAAATCTCTTCGATTGTGGAATTCCTCGCTTCCCTGCCGGACAAGGCAGTTGCCGCGCCGGTAACGGAGACCACTTCCGGGGAGGCTGAATCCGCCGCGCCCCTGGGTGATGCTCCCACGCTCACCGACGAGGAATTCGCCTGGGCCAAGCAAACCTTCTTCGAGCGATGCGCGGGTTGTCATGGAACTCTAAGAAAAGGCGCGACCGGTCCTGCGCTCACGCCTGATAAAACACTCCCCAAGGGAACGATAGGTTTGGCGGCGATCATTTTCAACGGCACAACACGCGGCATGCCCGATTGGGGCAAGCAGGGTGTGATGACCCAGGAACAGACCGAGACCATGGCAAAGTTCCTGCAGAACGAGCCACCCGCCCCGCCCGAACTCTCTTTGCAAGAGATGAAAGATTCCTGGCAGTTGATCAAGCCAGTGAGCGAGCGCCCCACCTCGCCGCAGACCACGCGCAATATTGACAACTACTTCATCGTGACCTTGCGCGATGCTGGGCAGGTGGCGATCATTGACGGCGACAACTACGAGATCGTCAGCACGGTGGACAGCGGTTACGCGGTACACATCACACGCATGTCAGCTTCAGGACGTTACGCCTACGTCATCGGTCGCGACGGCCGCCTGGCGCTGATCGACCTGTGGATGGAGAAACCCGAAGTAGTAGCGCGCGTGCAGACCTGCTATGATGCCCGCTCGGTGGAAGTTAGCAAGTACGAGGGCCCCGAAGGCGATTTCCGTGATAAATACGCCATCACCGGTTGTTACTGGCCGCCGCACTTCGCCATCCTTGACGGACAGACGCTCGAGCCGATGAAGGTTGTCTCCAGCCGCAGTTACACCTTCGATACCGGCGAGTTCCATCCCGAACCGCGCGTGGCAAGCATTCTGGCTTCCCATTACAAACCGGAATGGATCGTGAACGTGAAGGAAACCGGACAGATCTGGATTGTGAACTACACCGATCCAATCAACCCTTCCATCAAGATGATCAACGCCGCGCTGTTCCTGCACGATGGCGGTTTGGATTCGACCCATCGCTACTTCCTTGTGGCGGCAAACCAATCCAACAAAATTGCGGTGGTGGATTTGAAGGAAGGCAATCTGGCCGGGATCGTGGATGTGGGTAAGGTACCACACCCCGGACGCGGCGCGAACTGGATCGACCCGGACTTTGGCCCGGTCTGGTCGACGCCGCATCTGGGCGAGGCCTCGATAGTTTCAGTTGGCACCGACCCGATTAACTTTGCCGCCAATGCATGGAAAGCGGTTCGCACCACACCCCTGCCCGGCTCTGGAAGCCTGTTCATCAAGACCCATCCAAACAGCAAGTGGATCTGGGTGGACATGACGCTCAACTCGGACCCTGTTCTGGCGCGCACCATCTGCGTCATCGCCAAATCCGACCCGTCCAAAACCTACAAGTGTTGGGAAGTGGGCGCTTACGGGCGCGCCGTCCACTTTGAGTACAACAAGGACGGCACGGAAGTCTGGGTCAGCCTGTGGGGCGATGCCGCCAAACCTGGCGAAACCGGCGCCATCGTCATCTACGATGACGCAACGCTCGAGGAGAAGGCGCGCATTGACAACCTGATCACTCCCACCGGCAAATTTAACGTCAACAACACGGTGAACGATATCTACTAAACAAACCGGCGAAATTACTATCAACCAAAACAGAGCCATCCTCGGGCAGGCTTCGGGGATGGCTCTGTTTTATTGAAGGGGAATCCGGGATGGAAAAGTGTAACAAAAGTTACAGACTTTTTACATCCGATTTATCAATAATGTTAAATCCTCAACGGAGACATCTAATCTGGAAACTACCTTCGCCAAAGGAGAAATCCATGATTTATCAAATCGTTGTCTTTCTGCACATCCTCTGCGTTTTCGGATACCTGCTCGCGCACGGAGTCTCGGCGACGGTTTCTTTCGCCCTCAAAAAGGAACGCGACATCCAGCGCGTCCGCGCCCTGCTCGACCTTTCGGCGGCTTCGTATCCGTGGATGACCCGCCTGATGTGGGCGTTCCTGCTCTTCGGCATTGCCGCCGCGTTCATGGGCGGATTCCAGGCGCGTATCTGGCCATGGCTCTCGCTCGTGCTGGGAATTCTCATCTTCTTCGGGATGGCGCTCTTCGGCGCGAACCATTACGGCGAAGCCCGCAAACTTTTGGGACTGCGCTACAACGTGAAAGGGAAGTGGTTTCCGCCCGAACCCGCGGGGAACATCGAAGAAGTTTACGCGCTCCTGGCGAAAGTCAACCCCATCATGCTGACCATCGTCGGCTACGGCAGATTCGCCGTCATCGTCTGGCTGATGAGACTCAAACCGTTTTAGGTGCTTTTT
>JAYRVQ010000286.1:0-3254 GCA_041918465.1 Anaerolineales bacterium | reverse complement strand
AGGCCGTCAAGGCGAGGGACAGAACGATCACAATCACAAACAGAGCAATTGATTTTTTCATTTACATTCTCCTTTTGGTTAAGGCTAGTATATAAAAAACACGAGGTGATTTTCAAGCGCCATAAAGGGTGATTCTTTTTTCACTCCCGTACTGATGGGTCATTCCAGCCGTCTGGAGAATGCGAACTTGTTGCTGAACGCGTTGAGGAGATTGTTTTAAAAACAAAACCTGGTTCCTTGAAGGAACCAGGCTCTTCATCATACTAACCGCGAGCCACTTTAGCTTCGTCGGTATCGTTGGCCTTGTAACCAGGGCCGCTTTCAAAGTAAGCATAGTTGGCCTGGACATCGGGAGACAGGTCCACAACCTCGCCCGCTTCGAGTTGCTTGACCGTGTCCAGCACGACTTTGACACCGTGATCGTTGGTACCCTCATAGTGACCGGTCAAGCCGACGCGAGAGATGTATTCCCCGCCTTTAGCGGTGTAGGCCGCGGGCACGTCGTGTTCGGGGAAGATGGCATTGTATGGGCAGGCTGGGACACACGCGCCACAGTCAATGCAGGTGTTGGGGTCAATGTAATACCAGGGCGTATCGCCCTGCGGCACACCGGGAACAATGCACTCCACCGGACAGACTTCCACACAACCGCTATCGCGCAAGCACAAACTGGTAATGATGTGAGTCATATAGATTCTCCTTTGTGAAATGAAAAAGCCAGATAACTAATTATATCTGGCTTCGTATTTGTGACAAGGCGAATTTATTATCCGTTGAAACGGCGGGCAACCTCGTCCCAATTGACCACGTTCCACCAATTGGTGATGTATTCTGCTCGGCGGTTTTGATATTTAAGATAATAGGCGTGCTCCCACACATCAATGGTCAGGATGGGCGCAAGTCCCTCAGATATGGGATTGTCTTGATTGGCGGTGGAGACGACAGCCAGTCCACTGCCTTTTTTCACCAGCCAGGCCCAGCCCGATCCGAAGCGCCCAACTGCGGCTTTTTCAAATTCACCCTTGAACGCGTCAAATGAACCGAAGGATGCATCAATGGCTTTGGCCAATTCGCCCTTTGGCGCACCGCCCGCTTTCGGGGCCATGATTTCCCAGAACATGTTGTGATTCCAGGTACCGCCGCCGTGATTTCGGACAGCAACACGGATATCCTCGGGAACCGCGTTCAGGTCACCGATCAGAGTCTCAAGCGATTTGCCCGCCAATTCGGGATGCTTCTCAATGGCGCCGTTGAGATTGGTGACGTAAGCCTGATGATGTTTGTCATGATGAATGGTCATGGTCTGCGCGTCGATGTAGGGTTCGAGCGCGTCCACAGCATAGGGAAGTTTTGGAAGTTCGAAAGACATCTTGTTCTCCTTGAGTTGGTAATCGCATTTTACCTTGTTATCCGTCAATGTCAAGAATTTGGATGATTTTTATACAATTATCTAATAAATTTCAAAGCCTGCCGCGCGCCATTTTTCGCCAACTTGCGTATATTTATGAAGTAAACAGATACTTGGAGGTATCCATGACTACACAAAAACAACCCTTGCGCCGTTCAAAAAGCAACCGCATGCTCGCGGGCGTTTGCGGCGGACTATCCGAATTCTTTGGCATCAGTTCCTTCTGGATTCGCCTGGCATTCGTTATCGCGCTCATCCCCGGTGGCGTACCGGGTATTCTCGCCTACATCCTCATCTGGATGATCGTGCCGAACGAGTAAACCAGTCGTCAGTGAACAGTTTTCAGAAACCTCCGAGATAAACATCTCGGAGGTTTTCGCGCTTGCATTTCACTCCTTTTCCATCTAGAATCCGACAATTGGTCAGCCGACTATCCGACCAACAAACCAGCAGACTAAAATGCCCAAATCCCGCGTAGCCCTTTCCATTTTCATTGCCATCCTAGCCGTCTCCACGGCATCCATCTTCATCCGACAGGCACAACAGGACGCGCCATCGTTGGTAATCGCGGCGGTACGGCTGAGTCTTGCCAGTCTCGCCATCGCGCCATTTGCCATCTTTCAACACCGCGACGAAATCCGTTCTCTGACGCGTCGCGAGTGGATTCTTGCCGCTCTCGCAGGCCTTTTTCTCTCCGTCCACTTCGCCACATGGATTACCTCGCTCGAATACACCACCGTCGTCTCGTCGGTTGTCCTCGTCAGCACGGGGCCGCTGTGGGTCGCGCTCCTCTCTCCCGTTTTCCTAAAAGAGAATTCCTCGCGCTGGGTGTGGATTGGCATGACGCTGGCGCTGCTCGGCGGACTCATCGTCGGATTGGGCGACTCGTGTTCCCTAACTGATGCCCGTCTCTCCTGCCCGCCTCTTTCTGACCTTTTGTCTGGCTCCGCGTTCCTCGGAAATTTCCTCGCCCTCCTCGGCGCGTGGACGGTGGCAGGCTACCTGATGATCGGACGCAACCTCCGCGCCAAAATCAGTCTCGTCCCCTACATTTTCATCGTCTACGGGATTGCATCCATCGCGCTTCTTGGATACGTGGTCATTGCAAAACAACCTCTTTTTGGCTACCCGCAATTGACCTATCTCTGGATGCTCTGCCTCGCCCTCATTCCCCAACTGATCGGACACTCCACCTACAACTGGGCGTTGCGTTACATGCCCGCCTCGCTGGTCTCCATCACCACGCTCGGCGAACCGATTGGCTCGGCCATTTTGGCGTTCTTCCTGCTCGGTGAATCTCCCACCGCACTGACGCTCCTCGGTGGCGGATTTATTCTGGCGGGGATTTATCTGGCGTCAATAACAAAGAAGTAACCCATTGACAATTTAGCCCATCTGTTCTAATATTACTTCATGAACGCAATCGGACGACTGAAACTGCTCTCCTCTCAAATGTCCTTCGAAGCGGATGTGGAAAATCGTCCTTCGACTGCGGGAATACCCTCCTCTCAGGACGATGTGGTTCATCCCGTCTGTTTCACGCCAAAAGAGCAGGATCAGGCCTTTGTCCATCCCGCGCAACTCCCCAACGGGAAGCAAATTCTCCTGCTGAAAACTCTGCTCTCGTCCGCCTGCGAACGGGACTGCTTCTACTGTCCCTTCCGCGCGGGACGGGATTTTCGCCGCGCCACGTTCAAGGCCGAAGAATTCGCCAACCTGTTCGCCAAACTGAATCAATCCCGCGCGGCGGAGGGACTCTTCATCAGTTCGGGGCTGGCGGGCGGAGGCTCGCGCACGCAGGACAAATTGCTAGACACCGCCGACATTTTGCGAAACAAACTCGGCT
>JAYRVQ010000285.1:0-6566 GCA_041918465.1 Anaerolineales bacterium | reverse complement strand
GTCCACGGCGGTCAGCGTTTCTTCTTTAACCTTTCGCTCTGGCCGCGCTTCTTTAACTTGCTTCCCTGCCAGTAAACCCTCCATAGCCTTCGCTAACTCCCCCATCCCCTGATAGCGATCATCCAGATTCTTCGCGAGTGCCTTGAACAACACCTTCTCCACTGCGTCGGAGAGATTGGTCACAAAACTCCTCGGCCTTGGGAGTGGATCATTCGCCTGCTTGAGCAACAACGCGGCGGGCGTGTCAGCCATGTACGGCTTGCGTCCCGTTACCATTTCATAAAATACAACGCCCAACGCATAGATATCCGTCTGCGGGGTGACGTGTCCCGTCCATTGCTCGGGAGCCATGTATTCGGGCGTGCCGATGCCCATGCCCGTGCCCGTCAAATCGGCGGTGGTGTCCATGTCAAAAAGTTTCGCCACGCCGAAATCGGTCAACATAGGCTGGCCGGATTCGGTCAACAAGATGTTGGATGGTTTTACGTCGCGGTGGATGAGATTCTGTTGGTGTGCATATTCCAATGCATGTGCGATGGGAAGGAGCAACTGAATGGCATCCTGCCATGGAATCGGTCCCACCTTCAGACGTTCCTTGAGCGTCCCACCTGGCAGATACGGCATCACGAGATACGGTTTGCCCTCGTGCTCTCCATAATCCGTCACCTTGACAATGTTTGGATGCGTCAGTCTCGCAAGTGATTTGGCCTCCCGTTCAAAACGCTTTAGGGCTTTCTCCAGAACGCTTGGCAAAATATTTTCTGTGCGGATAACTTTGACCGCCACGTCCGTTTCGAGACGCGTATCATAGGCCTTGTAGACCACCGCCATCCCACCCTCGCCGAGTTGCTCGAGAATGTGATAGCGTCCGAGGGTTTGACCGAGAAGATTTGCCATTTTTACCTGTCCACTCTTTGAAAGTGATTTGGATTTCAGTATATTCTGGAAACAATCGAGAAGTCAACAGGATAATCATCACAAATAATTACAGGCTGTTTCAGCGCAATTTTAACGATTTCACCAGCAACAAAGCCTTACAAGAACGCAAAGTCCTTCTTTTGAGAATCCGATATAATTAGGTTACACGCAACGCATGAGGAGAAAGATGCCTAAACGACGCGAGAATACTGTCGAGCTACAAGCCAAAATTGCCAGCCTCGAAAACCTGCGACCCGAACTGGGCGAAGAATTCGTCAGTCAGAAGATTGACGAACTGAGAACGCGCATTCAGATCATTCAAAATAGCGCCAGCGCGAAAGGACGCGGCCGCGCCGTCGGACGCGACCAGTCTCTGCAAAGCGGCGACGCCAGCGTGGCCGTCCAGGGGGATGTGAGCGACAGCACCATTGTCCACGCCCAGACCGTTGTCCTTGCCGACCGCTTCTGGCGCGGACTGAAAGCGGATCTTCCCGCCCCAGACCTGAAACAAGCCACCGCGGCCTACCTCACCTACCTGATGGATCGGCATAATTTCCTGAGCCTGAAAGGGATGGGCGTCTCGGACCGCGTTCCCCTGCGGTTGTTACTGCTCGATGTGTACGTTCCACTCAAAGCGCGTCTCGAACTACCCGAAGGCGAAACCTGGAAACGCGACCTCAGCCTGGCTGGGCGCGAACTCACCGACGAAGACCTGCAACCTCTGCGCCTCAGCGATCCCCTGCCCCTGCTTGACATCCTGGCCACACACTCGGGTGTGATCGTGCTCGGCGACCCGGGCGCGGGAAAAACCACTTTCCTGAAATACCTTGCCCTGCGCCTTGCCAATGGCGAAGGGAACGAGATCGGCCTCGGCAATCGCCTGCCCATCATCCTGCCACTGGCGGCCTACGCCAATGCCCTCCAGGCCGAAGATATCCGCCTCGATGACTTCATCGCCGAGTACTTCTCCGACATTGGCGCCGACAGCACCATCGGCCCCATGCTGGCCGAAGCGCTACGCGCCGGACGCGCCCTCATTTTATTGGACGGCCTCGATGAAGTGCGAGACCTGAACCTGCGTAACACCGTTGTGGAACGCGTGGTGGATTTTTACGCCTTCCACCGCCGCCCCGGCAACAAATTCGTGCTCACCAGCCGCATCGTAGGCTACCGCGCCGTCCGCCCCTCTGCAGACGGGTTGGTGGAATGTACCATCGTGGACTTCGAAGACTCGGAAATCGAGGACTTCATCCAGCGCTGGACTGCCGCCCTCGAAAGACAGGCCCAGGGAGACAATGCCGTTTCTCGCGGCGACGCCGAGCAGGATCGCCGCGAACTGCTGGATTCCATCTACCAAAATCAGGGAGTCCGGCGGCTGGCCTCCACGCCGCTTTTGCTGACCATCCTCGCGCTGATGAAGCGTCAGGGTGTGACCCTGCCCGAGCGCCGCGTCCAACTCTACGACCAGTACGTGACGACTCTTCTCTCGACCTGGAACCGCGCCCGTTCACTGAGCGGACGCGCCCCCGGACGCGACCTCGACGAACTGCAAACCGTGCGCGTCCTTGCACCTCTCGCCTTATGGATGCACGAAATCAGTCCCGGCGTGGGACTCGTCAAACGCGAGGAATTGGGACGCAAACTGGAGGAGATTTTCAAGGAACAGGGCAACCCATCCCCCACCAACGCGGCGCGCCAGTTCCTGCAGGATGTACGCGATCATGCCGCGCTCCTGCTCGAACGCGGTCCCGGCGAATATGGATTTATTCATCTCACATTTGAAGAATATCTTTCGGCGGTGGCGCTTGCCCTCAAGGGACAGGGTAATGCAGAGCCGATCGCCGAAACCCTGGTCAAACACGCGGGCGAACAGGAATGGCGCGAATTGACCCTGCTCACCATCGGCTATCTCGGCATCCGCCAGCAACTCTCGAAAGTAGCGGGCGAGGTGGTAGAACAACTGGTGGAAGCAAAAAGCGGCGCTCCGGGCGAGGCGATCATCCTGGCTGGCGATGCGGTGTTGGATACCTGGCCGGGCGGCGTGCCCTTGCAGAGCAAGGAACGCGTCGTCCAGGCGCTGGCCCCGTCCATGCAGAAACCAGACGTCCATCCGGATTTGAGGCGCCGCGCGGGACTCCTCCTTGGCCGTCTCGGTTGGCGTCCACCCGATCTGGATCGTTTTGTGGAGGTCACCGCGGGAGACTTCCTTTACGGCGCAAAAAAGGAAAAAGTAAACGTCGCGGACCGATTCTGGGTTGGAAAATATCCCGTGACGAACGCCCAATACGCGCGCTTCGTGCAGGCAGGTGGATATCAAACCCGCGCCTTCTGGAGCGAAACTGGCTGGGCGTGGCGTTCAGGTAAATATGAAGAACGCACGCTGGAATCTGTGGAACGCGATTGGCTCGATCACCGTCCACAGGCGCGTCGCAATGCGCCATACTTTTGGCACAACATTGAACTGGGCAATCCCATTTTCCCGGTGGTCGGTATTTCATGGTACGAGGCCGAGGCGTATTGCAACTGGCTTGCTAAAAACGTGGTGGCCGTGCCAGACGGTTACACCGTGCGACTGCCAACCACGCTGGAATGGGAATACGCGGCGCGCGGCAGGCAGGGAAGTGAATATCCCTGGGGCGACGAATTCGATAAGACTGCCGCCAACACCTGGGACAGTGATCCAGCCGATTCAGGCCTGGGCGGTACAACCGCTGTTTGCACCTTCCCACAAGGAGCCAGCCCCGCGGGCGTGTGGGATATGAGCGGAAATATCTGGGAATGGACCTGCTCATGGTATGATGAAGACCAGCGCTTCCGCGTGGTACGCGGCGGCTCATGGATCGGTTACCAATGGTTTGCGCGCACAACTTTCTGCAACTGGTCCATCCCATTGACATTCAATGACGATCTCGGTTTTCGCGTGGTGATCGCCCCACAAAAAAATGCCTGCGCGGGATGACCCGCCCATAGTCAAGGAGAAAAATATGGCTAACTTAAAAAAGAAACCTGCTCGCCCCGCATCTGAAAATGTTGGACGCGACCGAAGTGTCTCAGCCGGGGATGGAAGCGTTGTCATCGGCGGGAATGCCATCCAAAGCACGATCATCACCGGTGACCATAACCGCGTCCAAAATGCATCCAAGTTCAGTACGATCTACACCCAGGTCGATGATCGCACGGACTTGTCCGCGACTGACAGATCCGACTTGAAATCCGAACTTCAAACCTTCGAGGATGAGGACAAAAAAGGTCCGGAGTCAAACGAAGGATTTCTGGCGCAACGTTTACGGAACGTTAAACGCATCGCGCCAGACATACTGGATGTGGCAATTGCCACGATTGCCAATCCTGCGGCAGGCTTCGGCATGATCGCCAAAAAAGTGGCAGAGAAGATGAAAGCCGAGGCCGCGCAGGCTACACCCAAATAAGACGCCAGCCCGGATCGAATTTTCAGCCGCGCGGCAGGTAAGATAACCCTGCCGCGCGGCTTCTTTTTGTTGTATACTTATTGCAACTTCTTGCAATAAGGAATTTCCATGACCTGCGGCTCCTACCTGATCGACCGACTCCACCAACGCGGCTTTCGCATGACTCCCCAGCGGATGGCCATCCTGCATACCCTGCGTCACTCGGGCGGACATCTCTCCCCGATCGAAGTCTACAATCTGACGCGGCGCGTCCAATCCGGACTGACGGAGGCCACCGTTTACCGCACGCTGGAGTTTCTGGCTGACAACGGATTCGCATTGGCCGCGCACGTGGGAAACGGCAAATTGGTCTATGAGTTGACGGAGGAGAATCATCACCACTTGATCTGCCGCCAATGTGGCAAAACTGTGGCCGTCGAATATACCGCGTTGACCGATCTCTATAATAAGTTGGAAGATTCCACCGGCTACAAATTGGATTCCAGCCACGTTACATTATTTGGGCTGTGTCCGGATTGTCAATCTATTTCACAAAAGGAGAATGAATAATGCACTACTCACCTGCCCCCCTTCATATTCCTGACGGATTCCTCAACCTGATCATTTCCCTGCTCTTTTGGGCGATCACCGCCATTACCGTTGGTATCGCCATTTCCAAAACGAACAAATCGCTCGGAGAAAAACAAATCCCGTTGATGGGCGTGATGGCCGCGTTCATCTTTGCCGCGCAGATGCTCAACTTCCCGGTGGCGGGCGGAACGTCCGGTCACTTTTTGGGCGGCGCGCTGGCGGCCATCGTGCTGGGACCATGGGCCGCGATCCTCGTCATGACCGCTGTCATCGCTGTGCAGGGATTGCTTTTCCAGGATGGCGGCCTGCTGGTGATGGGCGCCAATATTTTCAACATGGGCATCCTGACCGCCATTATTGGATACGGACTCTACCGCGCCGCGGCCAGACGCAGCAAAGGAACTCGCTACGCGGTGGCGGGAATCGGCGCGTGGATCGCTGTTCTCGCGGCCGCGCTGGTCACATCCCTGCAACTGTGGTTGAGCGGCACATCGCAATTGCAGATCGTCCTGCCCGCCATGCTGGGAGTGCATGTTCTGATTGGAATCGGCGAGGCGATCATCACCGTCGCAGCGTTGACCTTCATCGAGCAGACACGTCCCGACCTGTTGAGCGAAAAAGCAACAGCGGAAAAAGGCGGGCGCGGCTGGATTTATATCGGTGTGGTAGTTGCGCTGATCGCGGTTCTGTTGTCACCGCTGGCTTCGGCCTCTCCTGACGGGTTGGAGCGCGTGGCCGAGAACATCGGCTTCCTCGAGTTGGGACAGTCCGCGCCGTACCAAATTCTGCCCGATTACACCATTCCCTTCCTCGGCGAGACAGCCCTCTCCACCATCGTGGCAGGCGCGGTCGGCGCGCTCGTTGTGCTGGGATTGATCGTGGTGGTGGGAATGGGTTTGAGGAAGAAGAGATTGTAAAACGTAAACTGTAACAGACGTTTATTTCTGCTAATCGCTAACCGCTAATAGCCAATCGCTAATCGCTACTATGCACGCCAACGCCTTTGACCGTTACCACGAAACCGAAAGCCGACTCCACCGCCTCGACCCGCGCGTCAAGGTGACGTTGACGGTGCTGTTCATCCTATCCAACGCGCTCCTGCTCGATGGGGCATGGGCCGCGTTTGGGCTGGCGTGGATTCTCCTGCTGTGGGCGAATTCCCTCTCCGCCCTCGGCATGGATTTCACTTTCCGCCGTTCGTTAATTGCCCTGCCCTTCGCACTGGCGGCGGCCTCAGCCATTTTCTCGCCGCTTGGAAATCCATTGGCGGAGTGGCACGTGGGACCGCTGGTGCTCATCCCCACCGACTACGGCCTGATCAAATTCGCCAGCATCCTTGTCCGCTCGTGGTTGTCGGTGCAGGCCGCGATCTTGCTGGTGGCGGTGACGCGCTTCCCCGATATGATTCACGCCTTCGAGCATTTACGCGTGCCGAAGATTCTCACCACCATCGTCTCGTTCCTCTATCGCTATCTCTTCGTGCTGACGGACGAGGTGATGCGTCTGCTTCGGGCGAGGGAAGCGCGTAGTGCAACGGTGGCAGGCCAACGGTCCGGGCGAAGCGTGGTGTGGCGCGCCAAAGTCACGGGCAATATGGCGGGTCAACTTTTCCTGAGAAGTTATGAGCGCAGTGACCGCATCTATAATGCC
>JAYRVQ010000284.1:0-7052 GCA_041918465.1 Anaerolineales bacterium | reverse complement strand
TCGAAGACCGCGTCGGCAGAGGCAAGCAGGGACGCGAAAATGGCGACAATGGGCAGGGCGATCAGCAGACCGCGCACCACGGGCCACGCAGAACGTTTGGGCTGGTCGCCGAGCTCGTTGCGTTCTTTGCGAACTTCGGCGGAAAACGTCAGCGGCTTGACGAGCATATTTCCACCCAACTTGAGGAAGCCCGTAACGTAATCCCACAACCCGTACCAAACCCAGCGTCCGCCCAGATAGGTGATGACGAATACCGCGAGCAGGAAGAGGGTCAAGAAGTGGGCGAGTACAGTGGTCATCGGTTCCGCGCGGATGAAGGTGACGGTCGCGAAAAATAAAATGGGGATCAACAGCCAGAGGGCGTCACGCGCGGGGTGCGTCTTCTCCACGCCCAACAGGAGGTACAGTCCGCCCGCGAGACAAAGAACAACGTAAATGGCAAAGTTGATACCGGGTGCATGTTTCCAAAAAAGGAAGTCGAACAGCCAGCCGAGTGCGATGGCGACGATCCAAAGACGATTTGGATTGGATTTCATTTCATTCTCCTCAAACAAGTTTCCATCAGGATAGTCCCGCCGCCCTTGCGGAGTCTCTCAAAGGCTATCAGATTTTTGGGATCGCGGACTCTTGCCTGCCAGCACGGAACAGACTGAAATCTGCATTCTTAATCGCTCGGTTTCCAACATTCATAATACACGCCGCCTGGCGTGCGCGCCAGCGCGGGGGATTTTTTATCATTATAACGATACCCATCCAGAAGCGGTTTCATCGTTTCCAGTAACTGCCTGGCGCGCCAGCGCGAGAAATTATAGGAGCGCCAGTCGTCACTAGCGGTCATGATACTGGTGTGGAGGTAGCACACCAGTATCGCACCAATCCCTTCATGCTGTTCCGATGACATCTGTGAATCATGAAATCCTTCCACCAGGTCGGGGATTGCGTCCGCGGAGAGGGAAGCCAGGTCTGGCACGTTCAGGTTCTTTCCGAGTGTCACGCGCTCCAGGTTGTGACTCATGATGGACGCGTCCACATTCACAAACGTGAGCGAGACGGCAAAACCAAGCGAAGCCAGCACAAAGGCGAAAGCAAAGTATCGTTCACGGCGAAGAACTTCTAGAATAACCACCACCACCAGCAAAATACCAAGCCAGATCATGAAGACGCGTGGATACAGTCTCAGCCGCGAGAAGCCATGCCAGTCAATCGCGAGCATGAGACGCTGGTAAGCCGAGACCAGCATAACCATAACCTCCGTAACGATGACCGCGTTCAGACCCACGTGGACGCGTCGTTGTGCTTCGTTTTCGCGGCGGGTGAGGGCGCTCAACCACAGGATGAGCACCAGGCTGACAAACGCCACGGTGATCAATTCGCTAAATCCGCGGCGGGCATATTGGGAGTAGGTAAAGCCTTCCACACCAATATTGGCCTGTCCACCAAAGAAATATTGGAACTGGATGACAACAAAAAGGAGAAAAAGGATGGCAACGCTTCCCAACACAATGGCAGATTCAGTAAGGCCAAGGAATTGTCGCAGGGACGGCTTTTCCTCGCCAAGCAGTTTTTCCTCCCGGCCTTGTGCGAGGGTATGTAAAAAGACTCCTGCCAACAGATATGCGCAAACGAGAACGATAATCACGCGGAGGATATCCTCCCCCAAATTGAGATCTTTGAAATATTCGGCCAGTTTCTGGTTGAAGATGGCATCTGCCGAAGCCAGCAGAAAAGTGAAGAAGCCGACGATCGGTAGAGCGATTAAAAGTCCGCGCAGGATGGGGATAATCGAAAAAGACCAACGACTCTCCCCAGAAGCAGCCTGCTCTTTTTGCGTCTCATTGATAAAGTGCCGAGGAAGATCGAACATACTCCCAATAAGCCAGAAGAAGCGGCTGAAGTATTCCGCCAAATTATATTCAACCCAACGCCCACCCGCATAGGTGTTGGCCAACACAACAAGAGAGAACAAGGCGAACGTGTGCGCCAGAAATATGGTCAATGGTTCCTGGCTCAGAAATGTGACTACTGCAAAGAAAGCAAAGGGAACCAACAGCCACAGGCTCCTGGGAGCGGGACGCACTTTCAGGGTGAGAAATATCCCAAATCCGGCGAGCAGATATAAAGTTGAGAAAAGAGCGAAATTAAGTCCGGCCTCCTGCTTCCAGAAGAGAAAGTCAAAGGCCCATCCTAGCAGGATGGCTATGATCCAGAGACGATTGAAGTTAAATTTCATGTCATTTTCCCTTCAATTGAAAGAATGATCCCACATAGGATTATTTTATACCATCTCACTTTTTCCATGCTTACAATTGGATTAGAAGCTAATTCGGTGTATTGACATCCGAATTGAATTGTGTAATACTGACATCATCATTCGGGGGATCACAATCAAACGCCATCCTATGAAAGGAGGAGGTGATGTCCATGGAAAGTAGTATCAAACCCTGCGCTGTGGCATCCCTCCTCAATTAAGACGGACGCCACAGCGCAAACAGGCGCCGCCCCCATCTTCGGACGAGGGCGGTGTCCTGTTTTTTTGGCAGATTTGGCGGATTGCGCAGATTGAAAAAACCAGCGTATCTGTGTAATCTGCGGATATAATCGCCCAATGCAACGCCCCCTCCTCCAGAAAATCATCCGCTGGTTCATCCCTCTCGCCGCGCTGGCCGCCTTCGCGGGCTGGATGTATATTGCCCAGCCCGGCATCCTCGGCAAGGCAGACGCAGTCGGCTACGCGGTTTGTCATCGCATCGACGAGCGCTCCTTCCACATCGGCGAGCGTCAACTCCCCCTCTGTGCGCGTTGCTCAGGCACATTCACCGCCGCGGCTGTGGGACTAATCTTCCTCGCCTTCACCGCGCACAAACGTAGCGGCATGCCCGATCAGAAATTCTACATCCCCTTCGCCCTCTTCTTCCTCGCTTTCGCAATAGACGGTGGCAACTCCTACATCTACCTCATCAAACAGACAACCGGCGCGCTGACGCAAATCCCCAACCTGTACATTCCCAATAACACCCTGCGACTCTTCACCGGTACCGGCATGGGACTGGCAATGGCCGCGTTCCTCTTCCCCGCCTTCCACCAAACGGTCTGGCGGGACCTCGATCCTGCTCCCGTTATCGGGAAGTGGAAACACTTCCTGGCGCTGATCGGCCTCCTGCTTGTGGTTGATCTCGCCATCCTGACGGAATCACCCATCGTGCTTTATCCCATCGCCCTCGTCAGCCCCCTCGGTGTGCTGTCCCTGCTGACGCTCATCTTTGCAATGGTCTGGCTGATGATCATGCGGCAGGACAACACCTTTACCAGTTCCAAAGAGATCTGGTTTCCCCTTCTGGCAGGTTTTACACTGGCGGTGTTAATGATTCTCGCGATTGACCTGTTTCGGTTACAATTAACAGGAACCTGGGGAGCCTTTCCCCTCGGAACGTGACCTGCGTCACTGCGAGGCGGCGCGCTTCCGCCAAAGCAGTCTCCTCGCATAACAGGGGATTGCTTTGGGAAGAACACCTCGCAATGACGAATTGTAATGAGGAGAACGAATGGATTTGCTCACTGGAATTTTTTCCGCATTTGGCCTCTCGGCCAGCGCGGGACTCAACGCCTACATCCCTCTGCTTGTCATCGGCGTGATCGATCATTACACAGATCTGCTTACCCTTCAAAAGCCCTGGGACACCCTCTCCAACCCGTGGATACTCATCCTGCTCGGCATTTTGCTCATCATCGAAATGCTCGCCGATAAAATACCCGCCGTCAACCACATCAACGACGCCATCCAGACCGTTGTCCGGCCCGCGGCGGGAGCAGTGGCCTTCGCGGCCAGCGCCAACGTCATCACCGATGTGAACCCGGTCCTGGCGCTCGCCCTCGGGTTGTTTGTGGCGGGCGGCGTCCATGCGGCCAAGGCGGGAGTGGTGCGTCCCGTTGTCACCGCCACCACAGGCGGCACAGCCAATGTCCCAGTCAGCATTGCAGAGGATGTCACCGCGACGGGTGTATCCATCCTCGCCATTTTGGTCCCAGTTGCGGTCGGCACTCTGCTGATAGTGGCTGTGACACTTTTCCTCTGGTGGCTGTGGCGACGCTCCAGCAGAGAATCAGCCAACCCATAGTGAACATTGCAGATCAAAGCCTGCATTTCAAATTCAATAAGGAGAAGAGAAAATGAACGAACCTGTCGGAACCCCTGTCAACCCCATGCCCGCCGCGCCGAAAAAGAACAACACTATGATGATCATCGTGATCGTTCTGGTAGTGTTGTGTTGCTGTTGTGTGGTTGCGGGCGGCCTGGCCTGGCAATTCGGCGACCAGATCCTCTACCAACTCGGTATCTACTAAAACAAATCCTGTAAAACGATCTTCGCTAATCCGAAGATCGTTTTGATTTAAACGAATCCCGCAATTCCGCCAGCGCTAACAGTGCCATTCGACGCGTCTCATCATCCAAATCTGCGGCGAGGAATTCGTCTTCATCCAATACGGTCTGTGCGCCGTCCGCAGAAACCCACAAGTCCAAAAATAAATCCACGTATTCCACGCGGTCATCCACAAAATTCGCGGGCCGCGTGATGTTGCAGTACCAGCCCTTCAACACTTCATCGTCGCGGTCATAGATCTCAAAAATATTGTACCAACGGTCGCGGTAATACGTTTCCACAAAACGGTCGCCGCGTTTCAGCGTCACGTTCATGAAGGGTAAATCCTCCCGGTCGAAAAACGCTTCCAGTTTCAGCCCGCCCTCGCCGCGCTCAATGACTTCGCCCGCGTAACGCCACTTCAACTCTCCCTGCGGACTCAATTTGTCAACGACAATATTTTCACGCATGGCCCAGACACTCCGCGCGGAACGTCGCCGAAATTTCCGATCCGATTTTTGGAGCCTCATCCAACTGGACAACCAATCCGCCTCGCAACGTGACCTTGAACTGCCCCCGATTAAAAAGCACACCCTCCACCCGCGCTTTGATTCTTGTCCCCCGCGCTGACGGCTTCAACAACAACGCAACTCTATCCTCTTTCATATGCTGATGATTACATTCCACTTCAAAGACTCCAGACTCTGTTTCAACCTTCAACTTTAAACCATCGACTTTCAACATTTTTCCTTCGACCACATTTCCCACATTCAAAAAGTGTGCCGTCCACGCGGACTGCGGATCGTTCCAGACTTCGGCAGGAGCCCCCTCGCGGAGGATGACTCCCTCGTGCAGGAGCAGGATTCTGTCCGCGATAGCAAAGGCCTCCTCCTGGTCGTGGGTGACGTAAATGGCGGGGATGTCTGTGTGATGCAGGATGGCGCGTAATTCGTGGAGCAGGTCTTCCTTTAGCGATCTATCCAACGCGCCAAGAGGCTCGTCGAACATCAACAAGCGTGGACGCGGCGCGAGGGCGCGCGCCAGTGCCACGCGTTGTTGTTCACCGCCAGAGAGGTCAATCACTTTTCTGTTTTCAAAACCCGATAAATTCACCATATCCAGCATTTCGGCTACGCGCAGGCCGCTTTCGTCTTTGGGCCGATTCTGCATCCGCAAGCCAAAGGCGACGTTATCGAAAACCGTCAGATGCGGAAACAGTGCGTAGTCCTGGAAAACCAGCCCAAAGTCCCGCGCGTGAGGCGGGGTCGGGGCGAGGTCCACCCCATCCCAGAGGATGAGTCCGGATTCGGGAGATTCGAGTCCCGCGATGATTCGCAAGAGAGTGGACTTTCCGCTCCCCGACGCGCCCAACAGGCAGACCGTCTCGCCTGTGGCGATGGTGAAGGATACGTCGGCAAGCAGGGGTTTGTTTTCGTAGGTCTTGGAGATGTGGGTGAGGCTGAGCATCAGAATTCACCTGTGCCTGGCAGGCGTACTTTTTCAATGAGCAAAATGCCGGTCAAAGTGACTGCCATCAGAATCGTGGACATGGCCATGGCCTGTCCATAGTTGAGGCCGCCGGGTTGGGAGAGAAAGCGCGCGATGGCAACAGGGAGAGTGGGAAGATCGGGGCGGGCGAGCAGGGAGGCCGCGCCAAATTCGCCCAACGAGACAGTGAATGCAAAGGTGGCCGCGGCGAGGACGGCGCGCGAGACAATGGGCCAGTCCACGGTCTGCCAGACGCGGAAGGGAGAGGCTCCGAGCGTAGCGGCCGCGTGACGTAACCGGTCGGGGATGGAGGCGAGCGCGGGTTGGAGAGTCCGGATGACAAATGGCAGGGCGATGACTGTGTGGGCGAGGGGAACAATGAGAGGGGAAGTAATCAGTGGTAGTGGCTTGTTGAAGGTAATGATGTAACCGAGGCCGAGGGTGACGGCTGATGCGCCAAGAGGCAGGAGCAGAAAGGAATCCAGTAATTTTGTAAAACGATTTGGACGGATTAATGCGGAGGCGGCGGGAAAACCGAGTGCGAGCGACAGCGCAATGGTCGCCGCTCCGTAGCCCAGCGAGTTGCGCGCGGCTTCGATGGGCGGAACGTAGAAGACCGAGCCGCGGCGATTGATGAAGAGTTCGCGATAATAGTCGGCGGTGAGGCCGTAGGTCACTTCGCCGCGCTGTCCCATGTTGGCTTCGAGGCGGGAGAGAGAGCGAAGAGGGAGGGAGAGGAGAGGGAGAATGAAAAAAGATGAAAGAAGAAAGATAAAAGATAAAACAAAGACTCGTTCACGAAGCGATTTTGGCTTGCGGGTGAGGGATGGTCTGGGAGTAGTTGGAATGAGAGAACTCGTTACGAGGCGCGTGTAGAGGATCGAGAACGCCAGCGTACAAAGCAGTTGGATGAGCGAGAGCAGGGCGGCCATCGGCAGGTTGAGGAACTGCATGGACTGGATGTAGATTTCGACTTCGAGAGTGGAGAATTGCGGCCCGCCGAGAAGGAGGATGACGCCAAAACTGGTGAAGTCGAACAGGAAAACGAGCAGTCCCGCGGCGAGAAGAGGAGCGCGCAAAAGCGGGAGCGTGATGCGCGTCCAGACGCGGCGGCTGTCAGCGCCGAGAGTCCGCGCGGCCTGTTCGAGGCGCGGGTCGAGGTGAGTCAACGCGTTGCTGACAATGCGAATGACAATGGTGGTGTTG
>JAYRVQ010000283.1:0-2339 GCA_041918465.1 Anaerolineales bacterium | reverse complement strand
GATGAAGCGATCTTGATCGGCGCGGCCATGTGCGATGCGCTGAGTTACCTGCACACGCGCAAGCCTCCCATTTTGCATCGCGACTTAAAACCGGGCAACGTCAAGATCACGCCTGACGGTCACATCTTCCTCGTGGACTTTGGACTTGCGAAAGTGGTACAGGGCAGTCAGGCCACCACCACCGGCGCGCGCGCCATGACGCCCGGATATTCCCCTCCCGAACAATATGGCACCGCCCGCACAGATCCGCGCACGGATGTCTACTCGCTCGGCGCGACGCTGTACGCCGCTCTGAGTGGCATCATCCCCGAGGATGGGTTGGCGCGCGCCATGGACAATGCCCAATTGACGCCGCTCCGCAAGCGCAATCCGAAAGTGACCAAACGGCTGGCTACGGCCATTGAAAAGGCCATGTCCATTGACCCGGCGGAACGCTACCAAAATGCCGATGATTTCCAGAAAGCCCTGCTTGGATCCAAGTCCAAGACCCAGCGATTGACCGGCGATTACGTTGTTTCGCCTCCGCCAGCCGAAGAGGAAGGCGGTCCTGCTCAAGAGAAACCGCCCTCCCGGCCCTCAAGCGGAGGCCCGCCCTATCCCGCGGAAGACAATGGGGAAGAAAAACCGTTCAAGCCGCAGAAGAAAAAACGCAGTGGTGGATGCTTCACGCGCCTGTCACTGCTGGGGCTTCTCATTGTGGCTGGCGTGCTGGTCTGGAACTTCATGCCGGGCGCGCAGGTTCAGGTCAATGGCTGGATCGCCAGCCTGCGCGGTGACGTGGCGACAGCCACGCAACTACCCACCGAAACCATCCCTCCAACCGACGCGCTGACCGCCACACTGGTTTTCACCAGCACTCCCACGTTGACGCCTACTCCTCTGGCAACAGCCACACCATCATTTACTTCCACACCGACGCTCACGCTCACACCTTCCCCAACTCCGCAGGGCGGTGGGTTTGGACAGTTCGCCTTTGCATCCGACCGATCGGGCATCCCGCAAATTTATATTGCAAATGGGGATGGCGGTGCTCAAACCCTGCTGACCGATATGCCCGAGGGCGCCTGCCAGCCCTCCTGGTCGCCGGATGGAACGCAACTGGTATTTACTTCTCCATGCAGTGGGTCGGATGGAGACTTTACAAATTCCAGTCTTTACATGATCAACCCGGATGGAAGCGGTCTTACACCATTGTTTACCGACCCCGGCGGAGATTTTGATCCTGCCTGGTCTCCCGATGGAACCCACATCGCCTTCACATCCCTCCGCACGGGACGACCATCCATCTTTGCGCTGAATCTTGCAACCAGTGAAGTCAAGTTATTGATTGAAGCCACTGGCAATATCATGGAGGCCCGCCATCCGGTCTGGTCCGCATTAAACAACCAGATGCTCTACGTGGTCAAACGATTTGGAGTTCACGAAATTTGGTATATGACCGATGGAGGCATAAACCCGGAGCAATTGGTTTTCAGCGGCCCGGAACGCTTTGACCTAGATCCTGCCTGGTCGCCGGATGGCAAGATCGTTCTGTTCAGCCAGCGACAGGTTGGACCTTCCACCATCTGGCTCATGCAAATGGTTTACGAGGAACGCGGGGTCGGCACTGCCACGCGTCTCGAATATGAACTTTTGCCCATCGAGAATGTTGAATTCTCACCGGATGGATTCTGGTTGATCTTCGAAAGCCTGACCGACAATACCAATCGCGATATTTACTTGATGACTGTGGATGGAGCCAGCATCACTCGCCTCACCCTTGACCCTGGCGCGGATTTCGATCCCGCCTGGCGGCCCATTCGCTAGCGTTTTCCTGTCCGATCACCGACAGCCACCTCACAAGTGGCTGTTTTTTATCCTCTTACACTCCTCTTATTGACGCCTTTTCCTGCCGCATGTTATCATTGACCCCGCTCGATTGGCACTCTCTTTCTTTGAGTGCTAAAAACAATATGACCACCCTCTCCGACCGTCAGCAGACCCTGCTCCTCCTTATCATCCGCGACTACATCGAGACCGCCCAACCCGTCGGCTCGAAGCGGCTGGTGGAACGCTACCACCTCGACCTCAGCCCGGCCACCATCCGCAACGAGATGTCCGCGCTGACAGAGATGGGCTACCTGCGCCAACCGCACACGTCGGCGGGACGCGTCCCCACCGAGGAAGGCTACCGCGTTTTCGTCGGCCAGATGATGCCCAACGCCGAACTGCCCGAGACCATCCAACAGACCATCTCGCACCAGTTCTACCAGTCCCGCCCCGATGTGGACCAGTGGATGACGCTCGCCGCGTCGGTGCTGGCGCATCAGTCGCAGGGCGTCTCGCTGGTCACCGCGCCG
>JAYRVQ010000282.1:0-2903 GCA_041918465.1 Anaerolineales bacterium | reverse complement strand
GTTGCCGTGCGCCGTGCCGATGAGTTGGACGCCGCGCTCGGCGATGGTGCGCGCCGCCTGCGCTTCGGCCTCGCGGCCGATCTCGTCAATGACGATGACTTCGGGGTTGTGATTCTCAACAGCCTCGATCATCACTTCATGCTGAAGCGTGGGAATTTTGACCTGCATGCGCCGCGCCTTGCCAACAGCAGGATGCGGCACGTCGCCGTCGCCGCCGATCTCGTTGGAGGTGTCCACGATGACGACGCGTTTGGTCTCGGCCAGGATGCGGGCGGCCTCGCGCAGGAGAGTGGTCTTACCCACGCCGGGACGACCGAGGATGAGCAGGGACTTGCCCGAATTGACGATATCCTCGATGATGTCAATCGTCCCGTAGACGGCGCGCCCGACGCGCAGGGTGAGGCCGACGATGGTCCCGTGGCGGTTGCGGATGGCGGAGATGCGGTGAAGCGTGCGCTCGATGCCGGCGCGGTTGTCGGTGTCGAACTCGCCCGTGCGTTCGTCCACGTAGTCAATTTCGGCGCGGGTGACTTCAATGTCGCGTAGAATGATCTCCTCCTCCACGAAGCGCGCCGTGGGGACGCGTCCAAGGTCGAGGATGATCTCGAGCAGGTATTCTTTTTGGTTGGCGGCCTCGACCGCGTGACGGATGTTCAGCGGCAGAACGTCGAGCAGGGCGTCGAGATCGTCGGTGATGCGTTTTTGGTTCATAGGTGTCTCAGTGTCAGGTGTTACGGTGTCACATGTCAGGTGGCACGGAGGAAGGCAAAAATACTTGCGCCGCGCGAGCCTGTGGGCGCGGCTTACGAAGTTAGAGGGATGCGTTGATCATGACGGAGTACCTGCCAATCGGTGAAGATGGGTATATTATAGCCGATTGAACCTCTGATATAATCCCGCGCCGACCCAACCATGAATTTCACCAGTTACGAATTTCTCCTCTTTTTCCTGATCGTTTTCTCGGCCTACTGGCTCGTCCGCAAACAGGTGTGGCAAAACCTGTTCCTGCTGGCCGCGAGTTACGTTTTCTACGCCTGGTTCCATCCCTGGTACGCCATCCTGCTCGCGCTGTCCACGCTGGGAGATTATTGGATTTCGCTCGCGCTGGAGAAAACCGAGAAAAAGAATCGCCTCGTGTGGGCAAGCCTGCTCCTCAACATCGGCGTTTTGGCCTTCTTCAAATATTTCGGATTCTTCGTCCCGAACATCGCGGGGAGACTGGATTCCATCGGCATCCATGCGGACGCGTTCCTCGCCAACATCATTCTGCCGGTTGGACTGTCCTTTTTCACACTGAAGAAGATTGCCTACAGCCTTGACGTTTCGCGCGGCGTGCTTCGCCCCACGCGGGACCTGGCGGCGTTCGCGCTGTTCGTGGCTTTTTTCCCACAGATCGCATCCGGTCCCATCGACCGGGCGCAGAAACTCCTGCCCCAAATTGAGTCCCCGCGCCAGTGGAAAGCGGAGAATTTTTACAAGGCCTGGCCTTTGCTGGTGATGGGATTCTTCAAGAAATTCGTCATTGCCAGCGGAGTCGGACCGACGATCAGCCGCATCCTGCACCTGACCGATCCCACCGGTGAATTGGTTATCGCCGCGGCCATCGGATTCACGCTCCAGATCCTGGCAGACTTTTCGGGTTACACCGATATTTCGCGCGGCGTTTCATATCTATTAGGTTTCGACACCTCGGAAAATTTCCGTAATCCCTATCTGTCGCTGAGCCCAACCGAATTCTGGAATCGCTGGCATATCACCCTGTCCACCTGGCTGAGGGACTATGTCTTCTTCCCCGTCCGCCGCTTCCTCCTGCGACGAAAGGTAAACCTGCCCGATTGGGCGATGCAGTCCATCCCGCCGATCATCACCATGCTGGTAAGCGGTCTTTGGCACGGCGCGGGCTGGACCTACGTGTTCTGGGGCGGCGCATTCGGTGTGCTGATCGCGCTTTATCAACTCGTCGGCATACGCGGCGACTGGCGACCGTCCCATCCCGTGAAAAGGGTGGCGGCGTGGCTGGTGATGTACAGCCTGATCTGCATGCTGTGGCTGGTGTTTGCCGCGCCCTCTCTCGGCTGGGTCATCAACATCTTCTCCAATCCATTCCTGGGGACCGTTGAACAACAGGCCGTGTCACTGCTCATGTTTTCACTGGTGGCGGTTTTTTCCAGTCCATTGATCGCGAAGTTGGTCATTGACCGCTTCTTCAAACCAGATTCCATTGTCCAGTCCCTTTTCTACGCCGTGGCAACGATAGTCATGTTCGTTTATGTCAATTCCGGGACGCCCGACTTCATCTATTTCCAGTTCTAGCCAGAGAAAATTCCGCACACTATGAAAGCCTTTCTCCAGTATTTCATCATCCTGCTCACCCTCGTGACCGTTTCGTGGATCGCCATCCCGGCTCATTATGATATTTCCTATCCCCGCGAAATAAAACCGCAGTTCGACAAATACGTCCGCAAAATATTCCTGGAGGCCGTCGAAGAACAACAACCGGACATGGTCCTGCTCGGCGACTCCATGCTCTACCCGGCGGTGGACCAGACCGTTCTATCGGAACAGATCGACCAAAAAATCCTGTCCATTGGCCTGCCCGGCTCGGCTTCCACGTTGTGGTATTTGATCGCCAAGAACAATATCCTCGATGCCAAAACGCCGCCCAGATATCTGGTCATCTTCTTCCGCGACACGATGATGACCGTGCCCGGCTATCGGGTAACCGGCCGCTACTTCGAGCAGATCGATGAGTTTGCCAGTCCCAGGGACGAGGAACTCATCAAACGCGCCTACCTCAACCAGATGAACCCGCTCGAAAAAATGGCCGAGCGATACTTCCCGCCCTACGGCTCGCGCTGGAGCATCCGCCAGGGACTCGATTCCCGCCTCCGCTACACCCTGCC
>JAYRVQ010000281.1:0-5156 GCA_041918465.1 Anaerolineales bacterium | reverse complement strand
TCAAGAGGGCAAACCCTGGGACGCGTACCGCCAGTTCTGTCAGCACTTCCTCGCACCGCTGGCTTTGATGTCCCATGTGGATGTTCATCTTGGTCAACTGTTGCGTGTCTACATTGATGGGATTCCGCTCGATCTGGCGAGCAGGTTGTTGCCAGTCTCCACGCGATTCAATTTTGGCCTGTTGACTCACGTTCACATCCATGCGCAGGCACAGACCAGGTACGCGGATGCGGATGTGAAGCGAATCAGCGAATCGGCGAGTCAACAAGGCGGGATGAGCAAAAATGCCTTCATCGGTTTGATCGATAGTCTCGAAAACGCGGTCAGGAAATTAATATGGAAACCAGCCGGGACGGAATGGGGCAATTATTATGAGATCACCAATTACAGCAACGCGGGTTTTGCTCACAAAAAAGAAATCATTTCTGGCTGGCTGAAAAAGATTGAGCCTGTCTCTGTCTGGGATTTGGGCGCGAACAATGGCGAGTTCAGCCGCCTCGCGAGCGCGGCGGGGATCCCAACTGTGGCGTGGGATATTGATCCGTCCGCAGTGGAACAGGATTATTTGCGTGTGAAATCGGGGAAAGAGCAAAACCTGCTTCCGTTGATTCTCGACCTGACGAATCCCAGCCCCGCACTGGGATGGGCAAACAAGGAACGCGACTCGCTTGTTCAACGCGGGCCCGTGGACACGGTCTTCGCTTTGGCGTTGATCCACCATCTCGCCATCTCGAACAACGTCCCGCTCACGCGGCTGGCGGATTTCTTCGCGGAACTCTGTCAGTGGCTGATCATCGAATGGGTACCGAAGAGCGACTCACAGGTCCAGAAATTGTTGCGAACGCGGAAAGATATCTTCGAGACGTATACGCGCGAGGGGTTCGAGTCTGCGTTTGGAATGCGTTTTCATATCCGCGAGTCGGTGGATGTCCGCGAATCTGAACGGCAGTTATACTTGTTGGAGAAAAAGAAATAGTCCCTTTGTCCGTTGGCGGTTTGACCAGTAAACTGTATAATGGTAGTAACCAATAATAAGGAGCGAGATATGCGCCTTCCTGAAATTTTCAAAAACCCGCGCGTAGCCGCGATCACCGGAGTCGTTCTTGGCTTGATCCTCGGCTTGATGATCGGTTGGTGGCTTTGGCCGGTGGACTATACGGATGCAGTTCCTGAAATCCTGACCCAGGGATACCAGGAGGAATACCTGCGGATGGCCATTGATTCCTATGGCGTCAAGCCGGATGTGGACCTGGCCGAACAACGCTGGAGGAGTCTCGGCGAAAGTGCGGTACCGTTATTTATCGCCATCTCCCAAAACCCGGGTAGTCAGGATATAGGGGCAATCCTCGGTTTCAAAGCCGCTGTGGAGAGCCGGATTGGCTCCATTACAGCCGCTCCTCCGGTAGTTTCTGAGGAACCCACAACCACCCCTCCCGTCACGTTCAATTGGACTCCTTTTCTGATCATCGGCGCGCTTTTGGCTTTTGGTCTGATCGGCTGGGCGGTTTACCGCTACTTGGTGAGACCAATATTGTACGGAAGACAGACCGCTACTGGCGAGGTCTCGGCCGCGCGGCAGGCACAGGAGATCAATAAAACGACGGAAAAAACAGATTTTTCCGGATTGGGACTTGCAAATCCCATTACCCAAACCATGACCACCTACGTGCTTGGGGACGATCTGTACGACGAGTCGTTCAGTATCGATTCTCAATCGGGAGAGTTCCTGGGTGAGTATGGTGTGGGAGTCTCTGAGACGATGGGCGTGGGTGAGCCGAAGAAGGTCACCGCAATTGAGATCTGGCTTTTCGACAAGAACGACATCAAGACGGCCACCAAGGTTTTGATGAGCCCGTATGCTCACAATGATCCGAACATCCGAGGCCGTCTGGAAGCCAAGGGTGAACTGGTGTTGTTACAGCCACAGGCGCAGGTGATGCTTGAAACGGCCACGCTCCAGTTGCTCGCCACTGTTGTGGACCTGGAGTATGGTCACGGGAACCTGCCCGATAAGAGTTACTTCGAACGCATCACACTGGAACTGGCGATCTGGCCGAAGCAGTAGAATCAAAAACCTGGTTCATTTTGAACCAGGTTTTTTTTGTTCACTCAATTTTCAGGATTTTAAACCTGACTTTGCCTGCGGGCGTTTCAACTTCAACCTCGTCGCCGACACGGCGATTTATCAACGCGCTGCCGATGGGGGACTCGTGCGATATCCGACCGTTGCGCGGATCCGCCTCTTTGGGCCCCACCATGTGATAGGTCTCCGCGGGATAATCCGCCTCCTGGATGGTGATGTGCGAACCGACGCCGACCGTATCACGGTTGGCGTTTTTTTCGATCACCACTGCGTTGCGGACGAGATATTCCAATTCCTGAATGCGGCCCTCCAGAAAGCCCTGGTCTTCTTTTGCTTTGTGATAGTCGGCGTTTTCGGAGAGATCGCCCATTTGGATGGCAGATCGCAGGCGCGCGGCCAGTTCTACGCGGCGCGGACCGGTTAATTCCTGTAGTTCGGTTTTTAGGCGAGCCAGTCCTTCAGCGGTCAGGTAGGTGGGTTCGGGCATGATTCCTCTAATGTCCTGTTATGGCTTTTCCAACGGGTTGAGCAGTTTCTGGTGTTCCTCGGTGGCGTAACGGTCTGTCATCCCCGCGATGTAGTCGCAGAGGGTACGTTCCAGTCCGCGCAGAGGGATGATCTTCTGGACGTGTTCGGGCAGGATGGCTGGCTCAGCGCGGTAGGCCTGGAACAGGTCCGAAAGGAGGCGTTCGGCTTTGACTTGCATCCGTACAACGCGATGATGACGGTACATGCGCGCGTACAGGAAATCCTTCAACTCGCGGTTGCGGCGATGTATCTCCTCGCTGAACCCAATTACATTGTGCTTTAATTTCTGTATATCGAGCGGAGATTTTGCGCCGCTGTCCTTGATCCGTTCAAATGTGGCGCTGACCAGATCTGTGACCTCCAGCCCGATCAGTTTTCGAATCAGGCGGTGGCGATCCATGTCTTCGAGTTCCGGTCCCTGCCACTGGATGTTGCCTGTCAGCAGTTCCCAAAGTGTAATGCCATTCAACATGTGCGGCGTGATCATGCCTGAGCGCAGGCCATCGTCGAGATCGTGCGCGGTGTAAGCCAGTTCATCGGCCACGTTGCAGATCTGGGTTTCCAGATTGCCGCGCAGATCGGGGTTGAAAGCCGACGCGTCCGAAATATCATATTCCGATTCGTGCTTGACAATCCCCTCGCGCAATTCCCAGGTCAGATTCAGGCCGGGGAATTCGGGATAGCGCTGTTCCAATTCGGTGACGATCCGCAGGGACTGTTTGTTGTGATCGAACCCGCCAAAATCCTTCATGAGGCGGCTGATGGCAACCTCGCCCGAATGGCCGAATGGCGGATGGCCTACATCGTGGACGAGGCAGATCGCCTCCACCAGGTCTTCGTTGGCACCGAGCGCGCGGGCAATTGTCCGTCCGATTTGCTCCACTTCCAAAGTATGAGTCAGTCGTGTTCGATAATAATCCCCTTCGTAATTGATGAAAACCTGCGTTTTGTATTCGAGTCGGCGAAAAGCCGTTGTGTGGATGATGCGGTCGCGGTCACGTTGGAACGAAGTGCGATATTCGGGTTCACTGTCCAGATACGCGCGGCCCTTTGAGTCTCTGCTCCGCATGGCGTAAGGCGCAAGACTTCTGTCTTCAGTCTCTTCGAGTTGCTGGCGTGTGTAATACATATCAATATTTTACCCCTCTCGATTAGAGAGGGGTGAGTGGGGCGAGTGGGGCTTGAACCCACATGGGCCGAAGCCCAGCGGTTTTTAAGACCGCCGCGTAAGCCGATTCCGCCATCGCCCCGGCAGATAGATTTTACACGATACGCTTTGTTCGTCAAGCCACGCGCAATTTGTGTGTGGGGCGAATTGGTCCTGGCAAAACCAATATTTGTGGAATAATTAAAATAATTTACCGATAAGGAGACCGTGATGAAAATCTGTGTTTTATCTGATGATTCTTTTGGAGATTATACACCGGCATATTATCTCAAGGATTTTGACTGGGAGATGGCGCAAGTCAAAAAGCCGCTGTTTGAGTTTCTATGCGAGGTTGCGCAGGATGATCGTTACTCAGTTTATTTGAACCTTTGTGATGGGGGCGAGGACGAAGAACGGCCCGGGATGGATCTTGTACGCGCACTTGAAGCTTTGAATCTGCCCTTCACTGGCGCGGATAGCAAATTCTATAATCCAACGCGTGAGCAAATGCAGGTTGTTGCGGAAAAACAGGGGATTGGTTTTGCGCGCGGATTTCGCGCCGGATCGCTCGAAGATCTTGGGCAAGCAGAAGCATTGCGTTATCCATTGATGGTCAAACACCCAAACAGTTATGGCAGTGTTGGTATGACGCGCGAGTCGCGAGTGGAAACACCCAGACAGTTGCACATTCAGGTGGAAAGAATGGTGAAAGCTTATGGCGGCGCACGTGTGGAGGAATTTATCGATGGACGCGAATTCACTTGTCTGGTTGTAGATAACCCGGACGACCTGGCAACACCATTTGTGTACCCACCGGGGGAGTTGATTTTTCCCAACGGGGAGAAGTTTCTCTACACAGACGTAAAGTGGAACGAAGTCGTCACAATCCATCCGGTTGTGGATAACGAGATTGCATCGCGTGTGGTAGAGATGAGCAGAAAGATGTACCTTGGGATGTGTGGAGTTGGGTATGGCCGCACGGATATCCGTATGACCGAGGACGGAGAATTGGTTATGTTGGAAATCAATCCCAACTGCGCGATTCTTTACATGCCTCAAGAGAATGGGCCCGCTGACGTGTTGATCACATTCGATCCTGATGGGTATAGCGGATTCTTTGATCGCATTTTTCGGTCTGCGCACTTAAGAAATGAATTGCGATTAAACCTTAAAATTTAAGATTGCGGAAACACAAAATGCACACTTCGGCGACTCAATGGAATGTAAAACTTTAAGGTAATTGATAGGTCGCAGGCATTGTCTTTATAAAGAATTATGGAATAATATTGATAACAAAATTTTTTCACTGCGAGGTTTCATGCGCGTCTGCGTTCTTTCTGACGAAACATTTGGAAATTACACACCCGAGGGGTATCTCAATAATCATGAATGGAAAAT
>JAYRVQ010000280.1:0-1904 GCA_041918465.1 Anaerolineales bacterium | reverse complement strand
GTTCTACTTTCGGAACGTGTGCGGCCTATCCTGAAGTAGAACTTCAGGATTCCGTGAATAACTGCGGCCACACCTTCATCGCGGACAGCACCGCGCTCGCGGCGGTCTGACCCAAGCCGCAGAGACTCGCGTCCGTCATCGTCCAGCCGACATCTTGCAGGCGGGTCGCGTCATCAAGCAGAGTTACTCTATTGGCTACACGCTCCAGGATTTCCAACTGACGTTGCGTCCCCATCTGGCAGGGATAACACTTGCCGCAACTCTCGTGCGCGAAGAAGTGACCGAGGCGCGCCAACACGTCGCGCATGTCGCGCGTCTCGTTGAAGACCATCACCACGCCCGAGCCGAGCGGAAGTCCCGCCGCGCGCAAATCTTCGAAGGTGAGTTTCACATCCAAGTGTTCCGACGTAGCAAACGCCCCCGCCGCGCCGCCAAAAAGAACGGTCTGCAATTGTGGGGCGGAATGGTATTCCGCCGAACTGCTGGATTGCGGAGTGCCACTCCGCACCACATCATCAGCCACCACGTTACCCGCCATCTCCAACAACTCTCTCAATGTCACCCCAAATGGAATTTCGTAAACTCCAGGTTTTCCAACATCCCCCGAAACGCAGAACAACTTCGGCCCAGGGGATTTTTCCGTGCCAATCTTGCGATATTCCGCCGCGCTTTTTTCGAGGATGAGCGGGACATTGCAGAATGTCTCCACGTTGTTGATGACGGTTGGCTTGTCGAACAGGCCGTTCGTGGTGGGGAACGGCGGTTTGACGCGCGGGAATCCACGCTTGCCTTCGATGGACTCGAACAGCGCGGTTTCCTCTCCACAGATATACGCGCCCGCACCGAGACGAACTTCGATGTCAAAATTTTCATTCAGATAGCCCGCCACGCGCGCTTCGGTCAACGCGTTTTCAAGGATGGGCAAAATGTACGGATATTCGCCGCGCAGGTAAATGTAGCCTTTGGTTGCGCCGATGGCATACGCGGCGATGCACATGCCTTCGATGGTGCGGTGCGGATCATCCAACAGCAGAACGCGATCCTTGAACGTGCCAGGCTCGGACTCGTCCGCGTTGCACACTACGTATTTTTGGTCGCCGTCCGCTTTGGCCGCGCCGTCCCATTTGAGGCCCGTCGGGAAAGCCGCGCCGCCGCGTCCGACCAATCCGCTCGATTTGATCTCGGCGATCACATCTTCGGGTTTCATGGCGCGGGCTTTTTTCAACGCGGCGTATTCACCATAATTCGCGAGGGACGTTGTGCCGTTTCCGCAATTAGAAGTCAGCAGGCGGAGCGGACCGTAGACTGCGGACCGTGGACGGTCAGTATGCTCGGTGCCATCTCCCACCGTCCATCGTCCTTCGTTCATTGTCCAAACCGCGGGGGCTTGTTCGCAGAGGCCGAGGCAGGGACTCCGCTCGATGGTCAGAGTCCCGTCTGGGGTCGTCTGACCCGCTTTTAGTCCGTGATGAGAGCAAAGGTGATCGAGCAGTCCATCCGCATTTTTCAGCGCGCAGGCCTGATCCGTGCAGACGCGGATGATCTTCCGTCCGACAGGCTCGTTGTAAAAGAGCGAATAAAATTCGATAACGCCGTGAACATCCGCCAGCGGAACTTTGAGCGCCTTCGCCACTTCCGCGGCGACCTCTTGCGGAAGCCAGCCGTAAATTTTTTGCGCGGCGTGCAGGGCGGGAAGCAGACCCGAACGGCCGAGGGGGATGAATTTTTCGAGAGCAGGAGGGAGAGGGGAAAGATTGATTTCGGACATGAATGCTCCAGTACGCCGAGTATAGACGGAATCGAAATGCCTGACAAGAAAAAATCCCGAAGAGGCGCTTCGGGATTTGAAAAAGGGAAAGTCTGGATAGTGTTAAACGGTTTTTCGTTTCGTAAAACTATACCCT
>JAYRVQ010000279.1:0-2529 GCA_041918465.1 Anaerolineales bacterium | reverse complement strand
GGCGAGCCCCAGACCACCTCGTCGCGGTCGCCGGGGCGGATGGTGGAGAGGGCGCGCGCGATGCCGAAATCTGTCACTTTGAGACGTTTGTCGGGTGTGATGAGCAGGTTGTGCGGTTTCACGTCGCAGTGGACGAGTCCCGCGCGGTGGGCGTAACCGATGCCCGCGCAGGCTTGCACCATCAACGGGATGGCTTCTTCCACGCTGAAACGTCCGCGTTTGCGGAGCAGGGATTTCAGGTCCGTGCCGGGCATATGCTCCATCACGATGAACAACTGGCCGTTATCCAATCCGAAATCATGCACAGTGACAATGTTCGGGTGTGACAGGTTGGCGGCGGCGCGCGCCTCCTGACGGAAGCGTTCCTGAAATTCCTTATTGCTTGAATAATCGGCGCGCAGGACTTTGATGGCCACTGAGCGTTCCAGCATCAGGTCACGCGCGCGATACACCTCGGCCATGCCTCCGGAGCCGAGGCGCTCAAGCAGTTGATAACGCTGGTTAAGCAGGTCGCCTTCGTTCATTGATGGGATTATAACATCGTAGAGCAAAATGCCATTTTGCTCTACACTCACGTATAATCGTCCCATGCGCCGCGCCCTCCTCCTCTACAACCCTGTTGCGGGAAGATTCCCCGTCAAACCATTTTTGAAGTCTGTGACCAAGACCCTCGCCGACTCTGGTTGGCAAACAGAAGTTCTCGCCACCCAAAGCGGCGCGCACGCCACCGAGTCCGCGCGGCAGGCCGCAGTCGAAAAATTCGATGCGGTCTTTGCCTCCGGCGGCGACGGGACGATCGGTCAGGCCGCGGCTGGACTGGTCGGCACAGAAACGGCTCTCGGCATCCTGCCCAGCGGGACGGCCAACGTGCTTGCGCTCGAATTTGGCCTGCCGGTCTTTTCCTGGACTCGCTGGTGGGCGCTCAAAGAAAACGCGCGCATTCTCGCCGACGCGCCCGTCCGCGCCGTGGATGTGGGACTCTGCAACGGACAGCCATTCCTCCTCTGGGCGGGCATGGGACTCGATGCCATGACCATCCATGCCATCGAACCGCGCCTCCGCGTCGAAAAATTTTTTGCCTTTCCCGAATACTTTGTCACCACCGTCCGCAACGCCAGCCAGTGGAGCGGAGTGCGCCTGCGCCTGTGGGCAGACGACGAAGAGGTGGAAGGCAATTTCATGGTGGCCGTTGCCAACAACATCCGCCGATATATGGGCGGCCTTGCCGTTTTATCTCCCAATGCGTTCATGGATGATGGCGAATTCGACTTGTGGCTCCTCTCCGGCAATCACCTCGGCGACGCGCTCATGCGCGCCTACGAACTCTGGCGCGGCTTGCATCTCCATTCAGATATGTCGCGCCGCATCCCCTTCCGCACCTTGCGCGTCACAGCCGAATCTCCCTTCCTCGTCCAAACCGACGGCGAGCCGCGTCCCGAAACACGCGAAGTCCTCATCACCATCCAGCCGCGCGCTCTTCGCATGCTCATGCCGCCCAAAGCGCTGGGACTGCTTTCCAAGATATAATCCCTGTACCGCAAACTTAAGTTTGCGCCACAACTATGAACCGCAATCTTCGCCAACTTTTGAATCTCCCCGTTTTGATCAGCGCGTCTGGACTGGCCTGCCTGTTGACGGCCATCACGCTGGCCTGGTTTGGATTCTCTGCCTCGCCTCCCAATTCGGACCTCGGGTTTGCTCCTGCGGATTTGACCATGATCCCCGCTTTGACATCCACCCCGCTCACCACGCCGACGATGACTCCCGATCCCCTGTTGGTTGGCACTCCCACCCTCCCCGCGAATGCCATTGTAGTGGGTGGCTACGTTCAAATTACCGGCACGGATGGGGACGGTCTGCGCCTGCGCTCCGCGCCCGGTCTCACCAGCGAACAACTCTTCCTCGGCGAGGACGCGGAAGTATTTCAAGTGCGCGATGGACCGCAGGAAGCCAATGGATATACCTGGTGGTACCTGGTCGCGCCCTATGACGAATCCCGCGCGGGCTGGGCCGCCGCGAATTTTCTGTCGGTTGTCCCGCCGCCGCAATAATTATTGATCCCGCGAGTGCGTCGCACCTGACAGCAAGGAGAACTCCTCAGAGTAAGGTGCGACGCACTCCCTAAAAGGAATCTATGACCGAAAAACCCACTGGCGTAACTGCCAGCAAATCCAAACGCGAATTGACTCTCACCTGGTCTGACGGGCATGTGAGCGTGTACTCTTTTTCACTGTTGCGCGCCGCCTGTCCGTGTGCCTCATGCCGCGGCGGACACGAAAACATGAAATCCGAGCCGGATGAGGCCGTCTTCGCCGCAGACCTACCCGATTCTCCCGAGACGCGGCTGGTGAATGTGAACGCGGTCGGCTCGTACGCCATCTCCATCGTTTGGGAGGATGGACACGACTACGGAATTTATAACTGGCATTATCTGCGCGCGCTGTGTCCATGTGAACAACATCACGGAAAGGTGTAACCCATGGCAAAGACCCAGACCCGTTTCGTCTGCCAGCAGTGCGGACGCGTATC
>JAYRVQ010000278.1:0-3955 GCA_041918465.1 Anaerolineales bacterium | reverse complement strand
TGTTCGATCCACTCCTCGCCGAATGAGCGCGGACGGTGAAACAGAATCTGCTGTGAATCGCCAGATTCGATCTTCCATTTTTTCGGTGGCGTGATTCGTGGGGCGGGATGGAATCCCGCCATATCCGATGAATACGGGATATCATCCCGCACAACACGCTGATGCAGAATAAAAAATCCCTCGTGTTTGAGTGACGCGACGCGCTCCGTCGATTCCCAGACGCGTTCGACGTGCGCGGGATGGAGATGGTCGAGCGCGTCGTGCGCGGCGGACTTGAAGTCAATTAACTTTACTTCGGGAAAAACCCTCAGCGCTTCGGGATGCTGGACGATACTATCTGCAGACAGGCCGCCGATCAGGGCATAAGCAATCGGACGCGGGACGGGTGTCATCAGCCCCACTCCAAGTGCCATCAGCCCAAGCGGGATATACGGAAGGAGAATCATACTGCGCTTGAGTCCACGGGCCTGCGCGTATTTGAGCATAAGTTCTTTATAGTGGAAAATTTCAGGTCCACCGATTTCAAAGACCTGCCCGTGACCATTCCAGTTATCGAGCGCGGCAAGCAAATAGTCAATCACGTTTTGGACGGCGATGGGCTGGGACTTGTTGTTCAACCACGTCGGACCAGGAACAACGGGAAATAACTCCGTCATGAAGCGGATCATCTCGAAGGAGATGCTCCCAGCCCCCGCGATGACGCCCGCGCGAAACTCGGTGACGGGCACGCGTCCCTGACGGAGAGTCGCGCCCGTCTCGATGCGCGAACGCATGTGCGGCGCAATGTGCTGTTCAGGGTCGGCCAGTCCGCCGAGGTAGATGATGTGTTCCACGCCCGCAGAGTCACATGCAGAGGCGAAGTTGCGCGCGCCCTCGAGTTCACGTTCGGTGTAGCCGCGTCCACTGGACATGTTGTGGATGAGATAATACGCGGTGTGGACTCCGTTCAACGCGGCGGCGAGCGTGGACGGATTCATCACGTCACCGGGGAAAATCTCCACGAGACTGGACCAGCCGCGCCCGTCGAGTTGACGCGGGCGACGCGCCAGCGCGCGGACGCGGTGTCCCGCGTCCAACAGTCGGGGAATTAATCTGCTGGCGATGTAGCCCGTCGCACCGGTCACAAGAATGAGTCGCTCACCCATACGAGTGGGATAACACCCGCGCACGCGAGGCGATGCCGCGCGTCAGGCCGTCGAATATGAATTTGTGGAAAGGCCACATGGCGTACCAGTAGGCGAAGCCGAAGAAGCCGTGCGGCGCAAAATAAGCGGTAACGGTAAGCAGGGTTTGCCCGCCCTCCGGCGCAGACTCGAATTGGAGCCAGGCCTTGCCCGGCAATTTCATTTCTGCGCGCAGGCGCATGAGGCGGTTTTGCTCCACCTGCTCCACGCGCCAGAAATCGAGCGATTCGCCTGCGCGAATCTCATCGGGGTGACGGCGGCCGCGTCGCAATCCCACGCCGCCAACGAGTTTATCGAGCCAGCCGCGGAAAGCCCAACTCCAATCCATGAAGAGCCAGCCGCGCTCGCCGCCAATGCCAGTGTAGGAACGGAAGACCGTTTCAGGCGGCAGGTCTACAAGCATTTGTCGCCGCTCGATATACATGCCTTCTTCAACAGTAAACGTGTACGGTCTCACATTCCCCATCACGGTGACCAGCGCGTCGGACCAGGAGGTCTCCACGTTGTCACGTTGGATTCGTCCCAGCGCGAGGTGGACGGCGGTCTGGAAATCAATCGGCTGGATTTTCGGAAAGAGACGCTTCGCCGCGTCGTCGCGCACGATGAGGTTGGCGCGCAGACCTTCGATGAGCGGCAACACGACGCGCCAATGAATCGGCGTGACCATGTGCACCCAATAGGCGGAAAGCCGCGGCGCGTAGAACGGCGTGCGAATCAGCCGTCGTTTGAGATCGCGTTCTTTGGCGTAGCCCAGCAACATGTCGGCGTAGGTGAGGCGGGTGGGACCGCCGATCTCGATGACGCGGCCAATCGATTCGGGCGAGTCCAATGCGGCGATGAGATAGGAGAGCACGTCGCGGATGGCGATGGGTTGCGCCTGCGAATAAAACCAGGCGGGGCAGACGAGAACGGGCTCGCGTTCGGTGAGATAGCGGATCATCTCGAACAGCGCGGATCCCGAACCGACGATCATGCCCGCGCGAAATTCTGTGACGGGGACGTGGCTATAGCGCAACTGTGAACCAGTTTCGTGGCGCGAACGCAAATACGGCGAGAGACGCGCCGTCGGGTCCACCAACTCGCCGAGGTAAATGATGCGTTCAATTCCCGCCTGCTCCGCGGCAGACGCAAAGTTGCGCGCCATCTGCAGATCGCGCTCGGCGTTGACTTGTCCGCCCTGCTGGCCGTGGATGAGATAGTACGCGGCCGAGACGCCGCACATCAACTCCGCGGCACGCGTGGGTTTGCTCATATCGCAGGTGACCACGTCCACACGGCTCGCCCAGGCAAAACCCTCCAGCCGGGACGGGTCACGCACCAGACAGCGGACGCGGTACCCCGCCTCGAGCAGGCGCGGCACGAGACGTCCGCCCACGTAGCCGGTCGCACCGGTGACAAGGATCAGTTTGTCGGTCATAGTTGCCCCAATTATAAACGCTGGAAACTCCCGTTCTGTTGTAAAATCATCCCGCATGCGCCCCCTCTTCTGGCTGTCACTATCGTTTTTGCTTGGAATCCTGCTCGGCGGGGCAGTTTCTTTGCCTGTCTCGATCTGGCTCTTCCTCGCGGGGATCGCGCTTGTGTTGGGGTTACTCTGGCGTTTCCTGACTCATTCCATCGACCTGACCTCCCTCGCCAAAGACGTTACATCCGCCACGGCCATTCTCGTCTTTTTGTTTCTCGGCGCGGCGCGCTACCAGACGGTTGTTCCCGTTTTCGACGCGTTCGATCTCGCCTGGTACAACGACCGCGACTACGACACCCTCGTCACTGGCTGGGTGACCGAACCTCCCGACCGCCGCGACAACTACGCCAACCTGCGCGTCCACGCCACAGGCATAGACACCGGCGACGGCACCGATCTCGAAGCGGACGGCCTGCTTCTCGCCCGCGTCGATCCCAACGACGAATACCACTACGGCCAAATTGTCCGCCTGCGCGGACGGCTGGAAACCCCGGCCGAGGACGAGGAATTCTCCTACCGCGACTACCTCGCACGCGAGGGCGTCTATTCCATCATGTCCAGCGCAGATGTGACAGTTTTGCCGGGCAAAGAGGGCGACTTCTTCACCGCTGGTCTCTACGCACTCAAAGGCTACGCGCTCGAAACCATCTACCGCATCTTCCCCGACCCTGAAGCGTCCCTGCTGGCGGGCATCCTCCTCGGTGTGGATAACGGCCTGCCCAAAGATTTACAACAGGCCTTCAAAGATACCGGCACCGCGCACATCATCGCCATCTCGGGTTTTAACATTGCCATCATCGCGGAACTCTTCCTTGCCATCTTCGGACGCGCTTTCGGCAAACGACGCGGCGCGGTCTTTGCAGGCCTCGGCATCATCTTCTACACCCTGCTTGTTGGCGCGGACGCGGCCGTGGTGCGCGCCGCTGTCATGGGCGTGACCGCACTCTTCGCCCGTCACTTTGGCCGTCAACAGGATGGTCTCAACACCCTCTTCGGCGTCGGCGCGTTGATGGCGCTTTTCAATCCCTACTACCTTCAAGATGTTGGCTTCCAACTTTCCTTCTTCGCCACCCTTGGACTCATCCTCTACGCCCAGCCGCTTGAAGCCTTCACAACACGTCTGCTTACGCAATATGCAATACGTAATACTGGCACACAGGTAGATACGTACACAGGTACACAAACAGACGCACAATCCCTAATTCCTAATTCACAATTTGTGCCCCGCGCCTCCTCCCTCATCACCAATTTCTTCCTCCTCACCCTTGCCGCGCAAGTCACCACCCTCCCGATCATGGCCTACCAC
>JAYRVQ010000277.1:0-3375 GCA_041918465.1 Anaerolineales bacterium | reverse complement strand
TACAGTTTCGGGGAATGCAACACAATCACGGTGCGGTCATACGGACCACCGCTGGTCAGTTCTGTTACGTTCAATCCCAAGCCTTGCAGATAAGTTGCCGTCCGCTGACCAAAATCCTGGGCATACGCGCCGTTGTTGATGCGGACGCGCGTCTTTTCCTGCAGTGCCAATTGCAACGGGTCTCCGCCGCCGGCCATCGCGCCCACCGCGCCGCCGCCAAAAATCTCATCGCGCAGGATGCGGATGTCATCCGGCTTGGGTTTGAAAACGCTGGCATTCTCACCGTTCAAGACGGTATTATCAAAAGTGACCATATCGTAGTCGATCACACCGGTCTTGATGCTCTCGCGCGGGACGCCCTGCAACAACACTGCCAATCGAAGGCCGTCATCAAAGGACAGGTTGGTATGGATACCTGTGGCCATCAACTCATAAAGGCCGGAAGCCTGTTTCACAAAAATCGGGAAATAGTCCGGACTGAGCACTTTTTCCATGATGGCAAAGATCACATCCTGCTGGCGCTGGGCGCGGTCCACATCGCCGCCTTCGGTCTTGCGGGTGCGCGCATATGCCAGGGCTTTCCAACCCACGAGATGACGATAGCCGGGAGTGATGACCACCTTGTCCATGCCGGTACCCACCGGGTCAAGAACGAGACGTTCCTTTACCTGTACATCAATTCCGCCGATGGTGTCGATCATGGCGATGAAAGTATTGAAATCCACCTGTCCGTAATAATTGACCGGCACACCCAGGAACTTCTCCACCGTCTTCATAGCCAGGCCGGGACCACCGCCGGGCAATTTATACGCCTCGCCAAGATTATAGGCGGTATTGATACGCCCATACCCAAAACCGGGGATGTCCACCCACATATCGCGCGGGATTGAAAGCATGCCTGCCGTTTTGGTTACGGGATCGATCGTGAACAAGATCATCGTATCCGAACGCGGGGCAGTGGCGTTGACCTCCCAGTCGCGCGCGTCCACACCGATGAACAACACGTTGACGCGGCTTCCCCCATCCCAGGTAGGCGCGGGGACATCCACAGGCGCAGACACTTCAGGCGTGGCCGCCACTACCTCTGTCGCGATCGGCGTCCCTTCCGGGTTGAAAGCCGGGATGCCTGTCGTGCCGGTGCCACACGAGGCAGGCGGCATACCGGGCAGGCTGGTGATCGTCCAGCAGGCAAAGAAGCCACGCGCAAAGATCAGCGCGGCAACGCCCAGTCCAATGGCAATCACCCAAAAGATGATTCCCCCCACCGAGGGGCGTTTGAAATTAATTTTTGGAAACTTCAGGTTGATCTTCTTCATTCACATTATCTCAAGGTTTGATGTAGACCATGTTCGCGCCCAGGCGTTCCAGCCCGGCTTCGGCCCAATAATGAAGCATCGCCGAATCTTCACCCATGGCCAAAATCATGGGGCGGATGGCACGCGGGTCGGCAATTTCGGACAGCGCGTGCATGGCGTGGATTCTGGCGGACTGCCCCGCCTCTTTCAGGACTTCGAGCAGGTTCTCCACCGCAGGCTCCCCAACCGCTGTCAACGCCCGCGCGGATAATTCAGCGACAAGGCTATCAGAATCGGATAAGGCGCGGATGAGAGGCGGAATGGCGGCTTCGGACGGGTGACTGCACAATCCCAACGCCGCGCACTGACGAACCTCGGGGGCCGCGTCGCTCAACGAAGACAGGAGCAGGCCGGGGTCCAGGTTGGGAAGCGAGGCGAGGGTGCGCGTGGCCCACCAGCGGATGTCCGCGTCCGGTGAGTCCAGCAAACCGCGCAGAGGCGGGATGATCGTCTCGCCCAGTTCCACGAACAGCGGGACCGCCGCTTCCGCGCGCGTTTCGTCGCCGCTGGTCAAATCGGCCAGCAGGTTTTCCAGCGCCGACACTATTTCTCCGGGGGTGGGACAGGCAGAGACTCGACGGGGGTGTTCGCCCACTTGTCGCCCTCGTCAATCAGCATGACAGGGATTTCATCGAGGATGGGATATTTGCGACCACATTCCGCGCAGATCAGCCAGGCGTCCTTGTGGAGCGTGAGCAGGCCATTCTTCTCGCGCACACAATTCGGGCAACGCAGAATTTTGAGCAGTTCTTTACTGAGCATGTTTACTCCGTTTTCAACAAGCGGCTATTGTACACTATTTAGTAGGTCAAGGGCGGCATGCATAAACTCTTTTTCTTTGCCAGTTTCTCTATATCTTCGGTGCCCTGCCCATACTGGCAAATAGCCTGCCAGGGTTCGTAGTGGGTGGTGAAGGTGTCAGTGAAGTAGACCGCGCCATCCTTCCAGACCGTGCGGACGATGGTGGCATCCGCGCCATCCGCGGCCCAATCCACCTGTTTGATCTGTCCCAATTTGAGATCCGGGTTGACTTCAAAGAGCGGTTCAGGCGCGGGGACAATGTTGCGCGGTCCGCTGGCTTCATACGTAACCGTGCGGCCATCGGAAGTAGAATAGAATTTCCAGGTGAGCGATTGCGAAGTAGGGTTGAAATATGTCTCCATCAACAACCAGTAGGGTGTATCGTTGACAAATTTAAAATCCACCAGCGGGAAGTAGACAGTCGCATCCATGCCCGCCAGTAAACGATCCCGTCCGCTGACAGTCTGTTCATAATATGAGACACGGTAGGCATGGGAATATCGTTCCACAACTGGGAATCCACCAAAGAACGCGGCGCGGAACAGGGTGGTGCTCACCTGACACACGCCGCCACCCACGCCCTTGATCGTCTTCCCGCCGTAGATAATCCACGCTTCGGTAAAGCCATTGTCGAGGCTCACATCGCCCAGGACTTCCCCCATCGAAAAGGTCGCGCCGGGCGGGACGAAAACTCCGTGGAAACGCTCCGCCGCGATCTGAATGTTTTGCATCCGCTCGGCATTCGAGCCGCGGAAGTAAGATGTCTGTTCGCTGACCAATTCGCGAATCCCCAGCGATTCCGCGGTGGACGAATCCGACACAGCGGGCTGTTCCTCTTTCACCACCAACGCGAGCGAGTGTTCGCCGCGCAGGAGCGCCTCGTTGACCAGCGCAATGGTGGCAGGGACATCCGTCGTGCGGCCAATGGCGGAATTTTCGATCAACACCAACTGGCGCGTACTGTCATCGAAATAAAACTTCGCATTCTTCGACTTGCGATCCACCTGCGCGGCGACAGGGATGAGCAACTTGGCGAACTCACCGCTCTCGAGTCCCACCTGGACTTCGACCTGTCCGCCGTTATCGACGCGTTTCACCGTCAGCAGGCCTGCCACAACAGCCGGATCGAACACCCATGGACCGGGATCGCCCTGCGCGGCATTCGGCAGGGAAAGTTGCAGTGGTGCAGACAGAATCTGACGGGCAGTCTCTTCCTGCG
>JAYRVQ010000276.1:0-8177 GCA_041918465.1 Anaerolineales bacterium | reverse complement strand
GAAAACTTCCTCGAATTGCGCGAGGAACTGTCTGCAGAGGGCGCGGAATTTAAATCGGATACCGATACAGAAACCATCGTCCATCTCGTGGAGCATTATCTCGCCAGCGGACTCGATCTGGTGGAGGCCGCGCGCAAAACCTTCCAACACATTCAGGGCGCGAACGTGGTGGTGCTGATGTCTGCAGACGAACCCGACAAGATCATTACAGCGCGCATCGGCAACGCGGGCGGAGTCGTCATCGGATTCGGCGAGGATGAGATGTTCGTCGCGTCGGACGTGCCCGCCATTCTTGAGCATACGCGCCGCGTCGTCTTTTTGGAATCGCGTCAGATGGCGGTGGTTAAACGGGACGGCGCCCAGGTGGAGACGCTGGATGGAAAACGGGAACAACCCGAAGTCCATATTGTGGCGTGGGATCCCGTCGCCGCGGAAAAAGGCGAGTACCGTCATTTCATGCAGAAGGAGATCCACGAGCAGGTCCGCGCGCTCACCGATACGCTGGCGGGCCGCGTCGATTTCGAGCATGGAAAAATCCGCATCCCCGAATTAAATCTGACTCCCGACCTGGCGAAACGCATCCAAAAAATTTATATCACCGCCTGCGGCACGGCGGCCTACGCGGGTATGGTTGGAAAGACACTGATCGAAAAAATTGCGCGTGTGCCCGTGGAAGTGGTGATCGGCTCCGAGTTCCGTTACAGCGACCCGATCGTGGATGAAAATACGGTGGTGATGGCGATCACGCAAAGTGGAGAGACTGCTGACACGCTGGCCGCCATGGAGGAGGGACGACGCAAAGGCGCGGTGGTGTGGAGCATCGTGAACGCGATCGGTTCGCAGGCGATGCGTATTGCGGACGGCTACATCTCGATGCAAACCGGACCTGAAATCGGCGTGGCTTCGACGAAGGCCTTCACTGCGCCTTTGGTGGATCAGTACATGCTGGCGATTCTGCTGGCCGACCTGCGCGGGACGATTGACGAGAAGACCCGCCGCGCACTCGTCTCTGACCTGCGTTTGATCCCCGACCTGGCAGGCCGCACACTGGAACGCGAAGCAGACGTGGAAAAACTGGCGCACGCGCTGAAAGATATTCGCGGCTGTCTTTACCTGGGCCGCGGCATCAACATGCCCATCGCGTATGAAGGCGCGTTGAAGTTGAAAGAAATTTCGTACATCCACGCCGAGGGCTATCCCGCGGGCGAGATGAAGCATGGCCCGATCGCATTGATCGATGAGGAGATGCCCGTATTGTGCCTCGCTCCCAAAGACCCCTGGCACGAAAAGATGATCTCACAGATCCAACAGGCGAAAGCGCGCGGGGGGACGGTTGCCGCGGTTGCGACCGACGGTGACGAGCTGGTGGCCTCCATGGCCGACCATGTGCTGTGGGTTCCTGAAACGCCGTGGATGCTGTCGCCTGTCATCACTGTCCTGCCTCTGCAACTTCTGGCCTATCACATTGCCGCCATCCGCGGGTTGGATGTTGACCAGCCCAGGAATCTCGCCAAATCGGTCACCGTGGAATAGGGTTTGCTCAACGAATTGACAGTCACTTTTGAAGTGACTGTCAATTCGTGCAGAAAAAATGTATATTAGTATTTGATTAGAGGTTTTTCAACCTACTTGACTTTGCCTCCTAAATTTTGTATAGTAATTCTCGATGAACCCCACATTTAAACGGCACTGCCACTCATTGCGTGGCGTGCCGTTTGTTTCGCACAATTTATGGGGAAGGAGAATCCATGATTCGAGTCAATGAACTGACCAAGGATTACGGTGCGCGGCGGGCGCTTCACGGCCTGACCTTTGAAGCCCAACAAGGCGAGGTGGTTGGATTCCTCGGCCCGAACGGCGCGGGAAAGACCACCACGATGCGCATCCTGACCTCGTACATGCCTCCGACTTCGGGGGAAGCCACCGTGGCTGGATACGATGTGGTAAACGAATCCCTGGAGGTACGAAAACGCGTCGGCTACCTGCCGGAGACCGTCCCGCTCTACACCGACATGGTGGTCTTCGATTACCTGAAATTCATGGCGGACCTGCGCCACATCCCCGAAGTGGATGAACGAGTCGGCGAGGCGCTGGAAATGGTCGGGATGGTGGACCGCGCCAATGGATACATCGGCAACCTATCCAAGGGAATGCGTCAGCGAATTGGATTGGCCCAGGCGCTCCTCCACCGGCCCGAGGTCCTGATACTGGACGAGCCGACCATCGGCCTGGATCCCGGCCAGGTGGTGGAAGTCCGCAACCTGATCCGCGAGATCGGCAAAGAGCGGACTGTCCTGCTTTCCACGCACATCCTTTCAGAGGCGCAACAGATCTGCGACCGCGTCCTGATCATCAACAAAGGCAAAATCGTGGTTGAGGACACACCTGAAAATCTGCAAGCCCGGCTCGTTGGCGCGGAGCGCGTCATCCTGCGCGTGCGCGGCGAAACTGACGAACTGGCCTCCAGAATCGGCAAAATTAAAGGTGTGCAACAATTACAAGCCAACCCGGATGGTTCGCTGGAATTCCAATTCCTGCCCGCGCAGGATGTTCGACCAGTTGTGGCAAAGACAGTCATCGAATCTGGATACGATCTGCTGGAAATGCGTCCGATCGGCTTGAGCCTGGAAGAGATCTTCCTGGAATTGACCAAGGAAGAACATCCCGAAAAAAAGAAGAAAGCGCGCTCGTGAGGTGACCCATGCGCAATATCTGGACAATTGCAAAACGCGAATACGATCATTACTTTGTCAGCCCGATTGCCTACGTAGTGGCATTTACCATTCTCCTTGTATTGGGAATCGTCTTTTGGGTGATTTTGAGTCAGGCCATCCAATATGCTTCGTACGGAGGAGACGCGCCCGGGATTTCCTCCATCACCGGGTCGTTTGCCTTTCTGCTCGTTCTCTCCGCGCCCGCGCTGACCATGCGCCTGCTGGCCGACGAGAATCGCATGGGGACGATGGAACTCCTTTTGACCGCACCCGTACGAGACTCGGAACTGATCATCGGCAAATGGCTGGGCGGACTGCTTTTCGTGCTCACCATTGTTGCCATCACACTTGTCTACCCGATCATTCTGAATAATCTTGTAGAGCCCGGTATTGATCAGGGCGCCATGCTCACCGCATATGTTGGTCTGATTCTGGTGGCCGCGTCCTTTCTTGCCATCGGTGTGGGTGTCTCGGCTATTTTTACCAATCAAGTGGCGGCCTTCTTTGTCACAATGATCATCCTGGTGATCCTATGGTGGTTGATAGGTTTTCCCGCGGACTACGTCCAGGCAGGCGGAGACGTCTTCCGCTACCTCGATATGCAGTCCCATTACTACAACTCCCTCGGGGCGGGAAAAATCAATGTGACCGATCTTGCATATTTCTTCAGCCTGATCGCAGTGGGCTTGTTCACCGGCACAATGGCCGTTGAGACACGGAGATGGCGCTAATGAAAAACTCGCAACAAAATCTCTACGCCAAAATTTCACTCATCGTTTCCCTGATCGGACTGACAGCCGCGGTTCTGCTGTTGCTGGTGAAGGGAACCATGGGACTCGGCATATTCACCCCGGATAAACCAGATACCATCAACATGGCGCTCACCATCAGCGCGGCAGTGACCATTGTCGGACTGGCGGTTTCCGCCATGTTCGCGCCGGATACTGTGCGCAAGTTCCTGAGTGGACGCCAGGCGCGCTATGGAAGCAATGCCATTGTCATGATCCTGGCTTTTGTAGGCATCGTCTTCGTCATCAACTATCTGGCGATCAACAATCCAAACGACCTGGTGGATCTGACCAAAGACAAAACAAACACCCTTGCGCCAGAAACGCTGGTCATGCTGGAAAGCCTGCCGGACAAAATGTCCGCTACGGCTTATTATTCGCAAACCCCACGCGACACGGCCGAGCAACTTCTTGCAAACATGAAGTCCAACAGCAAGGGCAATTTTGATTATCGCTTCGTTGACCCGGTGGCCAATCCACTGCAGGCAAAGAATGACGGCGTGACCGGCGATGGCAAGATCGTTCTGAAAATGTCCGGGCGGCAGGAAATCGCCGATTACGCGGACGAGACCGAATTCCTGCGCGCCATGAATCGCCTGCTCAACCCGGAAGCGCGTACGGTTTATTTCCTGACAGGTCATGGAGAACGTGACATCAACGGCGTTGGGACAATAGGAATGAGTCGCGCTCGCGAAACGCTGGAAAACAAGAACTACACGGTCAAAACCCTGAACCTGGTGGCGGAAAACCGCGTGCCAGACGACGCGCGCGCGGTCATTGTTGCCGGACCGATCAAACCGTTGACACCCGCCGAAGTCGGCTTGTTGAATCAATATACCCAGCAGGGCGGTGCGCTGGTTATCATGGAAGATCCCGTCCCGTTCACCGAATTTGGCGACGAGAGTGACCAGCTGGCAGAATCCCTTGGGCGCGTTTGGGGTATCCACTTGCGCAATGATTTCGTGGTGGACACGGCCAACACAACCCTCCAAAACGCCATCGGCGCAACATATAGCCCGTCTCACCCGATCACGAACGCCATGACGTTCGTCACCATCTTCCCACTGGCGCGCAGTATCGACGCATCCGCACAGGTGGAAGGCATCACTTTGACATCACTCGTGGGCACCGACCCGAACACCCAAGCCTGGGGCGAAACCGACTTTTCTGTGTTGGAACAGAGCAACGCCTCGGTCTCTCTGGACCCTGAAACGGATACCCCCGGCCCAATCACGCTTGCCGCCGCGGGCGAAAACATAACAACCAATGGCCGAGTAGTGGTATTTGGCAACTCCGTCTTTGCTGCTGATGAGTGGTTCGACGCGTACGGAAACGGCGATCTGTTCGTCTATGCCGTGGATTGGGCCGCGGGCAACGACACCCCAGTGGATATCACCATCCGCCCCGCCACCCAGCGGACCTTTATTCCACCCGGCCAACTTCAGTGGCTGGCAATCCTGCTTGGCTCCATCTGCATCCTGCCGGGCGTCGTGCTGGGCGCGGGGATCGCGGCCTGGGTCTCGCGCAGGCGCCGAGGCTAGGCATGAAAAATCAACGGACATGGATCCTGCTGGCGCTCTTTGTGGCGCTGGCAGGATATGCCATCTATTCGAAAAACAACCCGAAAACGGAAAAGCCCGATCCTGACGCGACCCCGTCCGCAACGATCGCGCCAGTGGAGTTTCTTCTCCCGGCGAACCAGGGCGTTATCACCAGCCTGATGATCGAAAGTCGGGAGGGGGAGCGCGTCCGCGTGGTACGCGGGGCAAACGGTTGGGTGTTGGTCCAGCCCCTCGAAGCGGAAGCAGACCAGGCGTCGGCGGAAGCGGCGGCCAGTCAGGTCACCGCGTTGACGGTCCTCAGCCGCGTGGAAGTCGATCCCGATGTAGTGGGATTGATGTCCCCGGCATATGTCATCAAAGTCGGCTTCAGCAGTGGAAAATCCACCGTTATTAAGATTGGCGATGCAACGCCCACAGATACGGGCTACTACGTCAGTAAGGAAGACGGAAGCGTACTCGTCATAAATAAATATGGAATGGATGCACTGCTCAACCTGTTGCTGTACCCGCCATTTCTGGAGACACCCACGCCTTCGCCTGTCCCTTCAACAAAAACGCCAACCCTACCCGCGGCATCAGAGACGCCAACCGTAACGAAAACGCCATAATTGGGTATTGTATTTCAATAGGAAAACGTGTATTCTATTATTAACTCATCAAGTGGAAAAGTGTAAATGGACATGGAGAAAATCCTAATCGTAGACGAGGAAGAAGAATTCCCCGCCATCGCTCGTTTAATTGAACTTGGTCGTCAAAAGTCCTACGTGACGCTTGACGACATTTTGCATTTCTTCCCGGAAGCCGAACAGGATGTGGAGCAACTGGAGGAGGCTTTTTCCGCGCTTCTGAGCGCAGGCATCCCCTTTATGGAGGATGTGGCTACCAGCGAACCGACTGAGGATGAACTGGTAGCGGTGGAGGAGACCGAAGCCGAGGTGGAAATTGACACCTCGCTGGATGATTATCTCGCCAATATAGACACCGACGACACGATCGGCCTGTACCTCAAGGAAGTCAGCCGCGTACCGCTGTTGACTGCCACCGAGGAAGTGGAACTGGCCCAGCGCATCGAGCGCGGACGGATGGCCCGCGAGGAACTGGCAAAAGGAAGCGCCGCTCCCCGCCGCCGAGGGGAGTTGCGTCGCCTCATCGAAGACGGCTGGGCGGCCCGCGAGCATCTCATCACTGCCAACTCGCGCCTCGTCATTTCCGTCGCCAAAAAATATATGGGACGCGGTGTTCCGTTTCTTGACCTGATTCAGGAAGGCAACATCGGCCTGATCCGCGCCACGAAAAAATTCGATTACCGCCGCGGGCACAAATTCTCCACGTACGCCACGTGGTGGATCCGTCAGGCTGTGACGCGCGCCATCGCCGACCAGGGACGCACCATCCGCGTGCCCGTCCACATGGGCGACCAGATCAACAAACTCCTGCGCGTCCAGCACCAGTTGACCCAGCGTCTCGGCCGCGAACCATCGGTGGAGGAACTGGCTGACGCGCTGGAAGTGCCACCCAAGAAAGTGGAGAACATGATCCAGGTGGCGCGCCGTCCGCTCTCGCTCGAAACCCCCACGGACGATGAAGAGGATTCCGTTTTAGGCGACTTCATCGAAGATGACGAGGCTCCGCCTCCCGATGACACCGCCACCTACAACCTCCTGCGCGAGCATCTTGGCGAAGTGCTAAATGGACTGCCCCCGCGCGAAGTCCGCATCCTTCAACTCCGCTACGGATTGTTAGATGGACAGGCGTACACGCTGGAGGAAGTTGGCCGCAAGATGGGCGTCACACGCGAACGCGTTCGCCAGATCGAAGCGCAGGCGTTGAGCCGTCTGCGCCACCCCACCATCCGCAGAAAACTGCGCGATTACCTCGGCGAGTAAATCTCGCGATAAAATGAGACAGTCACCAAAAAGTGGCTGTCTTTTTTTTATGAAGAATTTTCTCCTCCCCCGCCTGCGTGACATTTTTTTCCTCGCCATTCTGATTGCCGCGCTTGGACTGGGTCCGCGCATGTTGAGTCTGGATAGTGACCTCGGACGCCACCTAACCATCGGCGGATTCACCCTCGACTCGCGTCAAATCCCGACCCGCGACCTGTTCTCGCACACCCGCGCCGACGCGCCCCGACCAGCCTACGAATGGCTGACACAAGTCATTTTCGCAAGCGCGAATCGCATCGCGGGATTGGACGGTGTGGTACTTTTCAGCGCGCTTGTCATCGCGTCCGCGTTCTTCATCGTCTACACAGACACGGCACGCCGAAGCAGACTGCCCCTCGCCGCGCTGGGATTCTCCATCCTGGCCGCGGCGGCCTCCAGCCTGCACTGGCTTCCGCGTCCGCACGTGGTGACATTCCTCCTGCTGGCAATCTGGCTCGGACGACTGGAGCGCGTCCGACGCGGCGAGACTATCCCGTTGTGGCACTTCCCCATCCTGATGCTGGTATGGGTCAACGCGCACGGCGGATTTATATTCGGCATGCTGGCATGGTTTGCATATTTTGCAGGATGGGTTTGGGAAAGAGTGAGAAAACAATCAGATGCGCAAATTGGAAAAAAACTAATTTGGGTTGGCGGATTATCCCTAACGGTCACTTTCGTTACGCCAAGTCTCTGGGGTAACTGGCAAGCGATCCTCAACAATAACAGTTTTTATATTCTCAATCGAACGCTTGAAACCATGCCGCCCGATTTCAAACAGATTGGCGCGTGGCCATTTGCAATTCTGTTTTTGCTCTCCATATTAATATTATTGGCTACGCGCAAGACATTCCCGACAACCCACTTCTTCTTGCTTGGCGGATTTGCCGTACTGGGGTTAACGATGGCGCGCAATATCCCTCTTTTTGCAATTGCAGTCGCGCCAATTTTAGCAGAACGGACGCGCGAACTGTTGGAAAAATCCAAACGGTGGTTAACCGTCGAAGCAAATATTGCCGCTTTGGAGAGTCCACTGCGGGGCGCGGTTTGGCCGATCCTATTCGGGCTGGGACTCGCCCTCTTAATCGGCGGCAGGTATCAGGTTCAGAAAGAGGCGTTGAGTCGATTCGACGCGCGCGTCTTCCCCGTTGCGGCAACGGATTGGTTGGTGAAGCATCCGCAACCGGG
>JAYRVQ010000275.1:0-1654 GCA_041918465.1 Anaerolineales bacterium | reverse complement strand
GGTCTCCAGCCAACGACGCTTCGAGCCGATGATGCCGATGTAGCCTGCCTCCGTTTCGAGGAGTGGACCCAACCCCGCCGCGTCCACACTGGACCCGCGCGTGGTCAGCACCAAATAAGTTTGCCGCGTCACTTTGACGTGTTCCGTCAACTTTTCCATCGGGACGGGGTAATACGCGTCCGCATCAGGGATGGTTTCCACGTTGCAAAACTCGACGCGGTCATCGCTGACAGCCACGCGGAATCCCAGCCACTTGGCGAGATGCGCCACGGCCTTGCCCACGTGTCCCGCGCCGATGACGATCACCATCGGGGCTGGAAGAATCGGTTCCACAAATACCTCCACCTGGCCGCCGCAGACACCCACATCTCCGCGTGACGGGTCGGACATGTTGTAATGCAGGTGCCGCGGCTGGCCGTCTGCAATTGCCATCCACGCCTCGTCGAGGACGCGATGCTCCAGGTCCCCGCCGCCGACGGTGCCGATGAATTTCCCATCGGGATAGACGAGCATCTTGCTCCCCACGTGCCGCGGCGTGGAGCCTTCGCTTTTCACCACGGTGCACAGCGCGGCGGATTCGTTGTTGGCTTCGATTTCGGAGAGGGCTTGGTAGATGGATTTCATTTCACTTGATGATGAATTCCTGCCAATCCAACCCTAATTGGCGAATGATCGCTCGTAGTGTTCCTAGTTTCAAATCCTTTGGCCCCCAATCAGGTATTGGCGCGATTTTTCCATTCCTGGGATTGCGCCAGACACGATGAGATCCCGCGCCACGGCGATTCAATTCATCGCATCCGAGCGATTTCAACTTCTTTGAAATTTCACGATATTTCATGCCGCCAAAACCGTTTCGATCCAGAGCGGAGTGTCTTTCTTGGATGGCTGTAGCGCAGGAGGTAGAGGTTGGCCTAATTCTTTAAATGCTTCCACAATCGCGGCCAATGCGTCATTAGCATTGTTTAATGCATCTTGAACAGAATCGCCTTCGGTGATGAGTTCGGGAAGCAGGGGACAGGTGACTGTGTAGCCCCCTTCAGGTTGGGGTTCCAATATAAGTGGAAGTTTGTAGATGTTATTCATAAAAATCTCCTTCAACATTATACCTTTTTCCTAGGTCTGTTTTTACGGCCCCCACACAGGCTGCCAGTCTGGTTCGGGATTGTCGAGCAGGAGGCGTGTGGAGTGGCCGTCCGCGCGGATGATGAAGAGGTCGGCCTGGCCGTCGTTGCGAAGCGAGTTGTAGACGATGTACTGTCCGTCAGGCGAGTAGGAGGCCGAGGCGTTGTTCCCGCCAAAGGTCAGTTGGGACGCGTTCCCCGTCGCGAGGTCGAGGCGGAAGACGTTCTTGTCGCCCGCGGGGCCGAGACAGATCAGCAGGGACTTCCCGTCCAGCGACCAATCGAGACTGCCCGTCGCGCCCTCCACCGCGTAAGTGAGTCGACGAGGCGGCTGGTCGGGCTGGGTCATGTCGAGCAGATGGATTTCGTAGGTGTTGAACTGCCCCGTGGACTTGGCGAAGGCGATGGTCTGGCCGTCGGGTGACCAGTCCGCGCCGACGATGGTGTGCTCACCTGCGTAGAGTTGACGCGGCTCTTCGCCCATCGGCCCCATGATCCAGATTGAGACGGGGTCATCTTTGATGCGGTTGAGG
>JAYRVQ010000274.1:0-1950 GCA_041918465.1 Anaerolineales bacterium | reverse complement strand
TTGAGCGCCACCGTCAACGCGGCGCGCGTCGCGGCGGAGCAGTTCACCCGCATCCCCGTCACCGTGCTGGACTCGAGCCAACTCAGCCTCGGGATGGGCTTCATCGTCGAGAAGGCCGCACAGATGGCGGAGTTGGGTCACAAGATGGAAGACATCCTCACCCGCCTCGCGGACGTGATGAAGCGCACGTACGTCTTCGCATCGCTCAAGACGCTTGAATATCTCCGCCGCAGTGGACGCATGAACTTTGCCCTGGCGCGCTTCGGGGAGTTTCTGCAGATCAAACCGATCCTGCACATGAATCAAGGCAATCCTGTTGCGCATCGCATCCGCACACAGGGCAAGGCCACCGAACGGATGATGGAATGGCTGAACGAGTACGCGCCTTTTGAAAGACTCGCCATCGTTCACGCGGGAGTTCAACACGAAGCAGAAGAAATGCTCGAACGCATCAAACACCTCCTGCCGAGCGGGGACATCCCCATCGTGCAGATCACGCCCGCGCTCGGTGCGCATCTCGGAGTCGGCGCGCTCGGCTTCGCTGTAATTTCAAAGGAAAAATAATCATGAAAAATCGCAGTTCCCTCATCGTTTTCCCCATCCTGATCCTGATCGGCTATCTCGTCGCGCTGGCGGGAAGCCAAAACGGCGCGACGCTCGGCAATCTGCCTGTCTTCGGCATCGTGGTCGCGCTGGCCTACGTCATTCAGTGGCTGGTCTTCATCCCCGCCTACATTTATCAGACTGAAAAATATTTCGACATCACGGGCAGTATCACCTACATCACCGTGACAGGCGTCGCGCTTTGCTACACCCGCTACAGCGTTGACTTGGACGCGCGCTCGATCCTCATTGCGGCGCTGGTCATCGTCTGGGCGATCCGCCTCGGGACCTTCCTGTTCAGCCGCATCCGCAAGGCTGGCAAGGATGACCGCTTCGACGAACTCAAACCGAATTTCTTCCGCTTCCTCAACGTGTGGACGATCCAGGGACTGTGGGTGACCTTCACCGCCGCGGCCGCGTTGGTTGCGATCACGTCCGCCACGCGCAAAAACCTGGACGCGTTCGCCGTCATCGGCGCGCTGGTGTGGGTCATCGGTTTCGTCATCGAAGTGACCGCCGACGCGCAGAAGAGCCGCTTCAATGCCGACCCTGCGAACAAGGGCAAGTTTATCCGCACGGGACTGTGGTCACGCTCGCGCCATCCCAACTATTTCGGCGAGATCGTCCTGTGGATCGGCATCGCCATCATCGCCATCCCCGTTCTGCAAGGCTGGCAATGGGTCGCGATGATCTCCCCACTCTTTGTGACGTTGCTCCTGACCCGCGTCAGTGGTGTGCCCTTGCTCGAAAAGAAATCGGACAAGAAATGGGGCGGCCAGGCGGATTACGAAGAGTACAAGAAGAACACGCCTGTCTTGATCCCGCGGCTGTAAAAGCGGAAAGACTCAAAATCCAGCCACGAATTTCACGGATTTACACGGAATAAAAAAATCAGTGAAAATCCGTGAAATCTGTGGCAAAAGAATACGGAAAACCATGACTATCCTCAAAATTCTCCAACTCATCGCCGTCATCCTCACCATCGTGACGGGACTCGTCTCCCTGCTTGCGCCGCGCAGCGTGCAAGGCTTCACGGGACTGACCGCCGCCGACGGGCGCGGCATCACTGAGATCCGCGCCATCCTCGGCGGGCTGTTCATCGGACTCGGTGTTGCCGTCCTTGTGCTGGGCACACGCGAAGTTTATCAGGCGCTCGGAATCAGGTACCTCGCCATCGCGGCCGTGCGCGTCGTCTCCATCTTCGTGGACAAGTCCTCCGTCCAATCGAATTGGATCAGAGTCGCCACCGAGATCGTCTTAGGCGTGATTCTGGTTCTGTAAAAGTTTCCCTCATCCCCTACCCTTCCCCCAAAGGGGGAAGGGAGTCCCCTCTCCCTTTGGGAGAGG
>JAYRVQ010000273.1:0-3145 GCA_041918465.1 Anaerolineales bacterium | reverse complement strand
TCAAATGCGTCAGCCAGATCGCCTACGAGCCGTGCGGTTGTCCCGATGAAGCCACCTGCGGATTACGGCTCGTCATGTTTGACGTGCGACAGGCCATTGTGAACATCCTCGACAACACCAGCCTCGCCGACGTTTCCGCCCGACAGGAAGCGGTGCGCGCCGAACTGGGAATCGTCCGCGGCTGACAGGTTTCAGAACGCCTGAAAAAGGCGGTTTTTCATCGCCCAAAAGTCTACTAGTACAATAGACATTATATACTTTCCGATAAATCGGAGAGAAAAACTCGACAAGGAGTCACTGTTCCATGGAAATCGAAATCGCAACCATCCTGCTTTATGTTCTGGTCGGCTTTGCCGCCCAAATGATCGACGGCGCTCTGGGTATGGCCTATGGTGTCAGTTCGAACACCTTCCTGCTCAGCCTCGGCATTCCCCCAGCGGCAGCCTCGGCCTCTGTCCACATGGCTGAGGTGGTGACGACGGGCGTCTCGGGAGTGTCGCACTGGCGGCTGGGTAACGTGGATTGGAATCTCGTCAAACGCCTGCTCATCCCTGGCGCTATTGCGGGCGGCATTGGTGCATATTTGCTGACTTCGTTCGATGGCGATGTCATCAAGCCCTACATCTCCGCCTACCTTCTCATCATGGGCATCGTTATCCTTGTGAAAGCCTTCAATCACAAGGAACACAAACCAACCGGCGTACACACCGCGCGTGTCAGCGTGCTGGCTCTGGTGGGCGGTTTCTTCGACGCCATCGGCGGCGGCGGCTGGGGACCCGTTGTCACCACCACGCTTGTAGCGCGCGGCAAGGACCCCCGTCTCACCATTGGCTCGGTCAACTTCTCGGAGTTCTTCGTCACGCTGACCGAATCCATTGTCTTTGTTATCACGTTAAGTTTTGGGGAGTACTGGCAGATCATCCTTGGCCTGCTCATCGGCGGCGCGATCGCGGCCCCGTTGGCCGCGCGCATGACCAAGAAAATGCCTGTGAAGGCACTGATGATTCTGGTCGGTTCGCTCATCATTGTACTGAGCATCCGCACGATTTTGATGACGGTGTTGTAGCCCCCGTACTGTGGAGTGCGTCGCACCTAAACCCTCGGAGGAATGCTCGGGATTGGGTGCGACGCACCCTCGTTTTTTACCACACACCTGGTATCAGCCGATAACGCGTCCGTTGCGCGTACTCGGCGTAGCCGGGCAATTCTTTTTGCAGGGTCGCGTCTTCGAGCGCGGTGCGGACGAAAGTAATGGCTGTCAGCAACGCGGCAGGAACGAACGCCCAAAGCGAATCAAGCAGGAGGGGAATCAGCACGAATCCCAGCAGGGCTCCCGCATAACCCGGGTGGCGGATGAAACGATACGGTCCATCCGTGACCACGTGGTGCCCGCGCTCGGTCTGGATGCGCACCGTACCAGAGAAAAAGCGGTTTACCACCAGCGCCCACGAGGAAAATGTATATCCCAGCACCATGACAATAATCGCCGTGATATGAACCCAACCAGGGAAGGCAGAGGTCCAGTGATACAAATGGTCCAGGCCCGCCACGATGGCAACGAAAACCGAACCGAGCGCCAGCAGAGGCGCGAGGACTTTGTCCCAGGGCTTGGTATCCTTGGCATCCATAAAGCGGGCGCGCTCCTGAATCAGGTCCGGGTGGACGCGTCTGAGAACCAGGCGGCTGAGGATAAACGAAAGAACGGTCAGGGCAAAGTAGGCCCATCCCTGCCACCAACTCCAATCCCCGGAGATGATTAGTGGAAAGAGTGGAAACAGCACCACCACGATGAGCAGTTGCACAAGGATGCGGATCAGATTAACTTTGGGTTGTTCTGTCATTTCGGCCTCCATAAACCATTATAATGTCAGTCAGATAGGCAAACATATGAGAAAAATAAACCTCGCCGCCATCCTGACCCTGTGTCTGCTCGCGGTTTTCTCGGGCCGAATCCACGCCCAAAGCGGACGTCCGCTCGCGCTCGTGCTGGATGCAGACGGGCCGATCATGCCCGCCATGCAAGAATACATCGAGCGCGGCATCAAAGTGGCGGAACGTGAGGACGCGGAAGTTCTCGTTATCCAATTGGATACACCCGGCGGCGATCTGCTGACAACCATCGAGATCATCCAATCCATGCGCGCCAGCAAAGTGCCGGTGATCGTTTTTGTCGGACCGAATGGAGCCATCGCCGGAAGCGCGGGCGCGATGATCACCATGGGCGGACACGCCTCGGCCATGGCGCCAGAGACAGCCATCGGCGCGTCCAGCCCGATCAGCGGCTCGGGCGAGGATCTGGACACGACTTCTGAGACAAAGGCCAAGGAAATTTCGAAGGCCACCATCCGTCCACTGGTGGAGCCGCGCGGTGAGGAGGCTGTCGAGCTGGCAGAAGCCATGATCGATGTGGCAAAAGCCGTCACCGCGGACGAGGCGCTCGAAGCGGGACTGATCGACTTCGTTGCCAGTGACACAGATGCACTACTTGAAAAACTGGACGGGTTCACCGTCCAAATGGCAGACGACCCGCGTACACTGAACACCGCGAACGCGCGCACCGAGTCCCTGCCGATGAATTTCATCGAGCAACTCATTTTGATGCTCACCGACCCCAACATTGTCTTTCTGCTGGTGACCATTGGCGTGCAAGCCGTGCTGATCGAAATTTCCAGCCCGGGCGGATGGGTGGCGGGCTTCATCGGCGTGGTATGCCTGGCGCTGGCGGGTTATGGGCTTGGCGTTCTGCCTGTCAACTGGTTTGGGATCATCTTCCTCATTACCGCGTTCGTTCTTTTCATCCTCGATATCAAAGCGCCCACTCACGGCGCGTTGACGGCCGCGGGCGTGGCGTCATTTATTGTTGGCGCGCTGGTGCTGTTCAACTCGCCGGGCACGCCGCAGTTCCAGCGTGTGTCGATTCCGCTGGTGGTGGGCGCGGGAGTGGTCACCGGGCTGGTGTTCCTCGTCATTGTGGGATTCGGGATTCGCGCCCTGCGCGCGCCTGTCCGCGTGGGGGAGGAGTCGCTGATCGGGAAAACGGGAACAGCCCGAACGTCGGTGGATGAGGCGGGGGGTCAGGTCCAGTTGCAGAGTGAGTTGTGGAGCGCGGAATTGTTCGAAGGCTCCGCGAGCATCCGTAAGGGCG